>JAIEKC010000364.1:0-8091 GCA_029064505.1 Acetatifactor sp. | reverse complement strand
AAATATACCTTTTCTGGTGTATCTATATTTTACATTTTTTCCCGGAAAATTTCAACAGGAAAAGGGTGCTATCTTCTGTAAAAAATCTGTGCGATGGGCGAGTCCGGGGAGAGGATCACTGTCTTGTTGCCGCCCTTCATGGAAGCTTTCACGGCGTCCAGGCTTCTGACAAAGGAGTAGAAATCCTGTTTGGATTCGTCATTGTATGCTTCGGACAGGATTCTCATGTATTCCGCTTCGCCTTCCGCGATCAGGATCTCCGCCTCTTTCTGCGCTTCGGAGAGCATCACGGTGACTTCCTGATCGGTGGTATTCCTTATCTTCTGTGCCTCGGACTGTCCTTCCGCGGTATAAGTGGCGGCAATATTGTCCCGCTCGGAGATCATACGTTCATAGACGGCCGCCTTGTTGTCGCCGGGCAGATCCAGTTTCTTGGTTTCAAAGGACAGGATCTGAATACCATATTGGTCTAATGATGTACCGATATTTTCAAGGATCGCCTGGGACAGTTCGCCGTCGCGGCCGGAGATCACTTCATCCTGGCTGGTACTGCTGATGATGTTCTTGGTAGAGTTGTATACAATGGCATCCAGCCTGCTCTCCGCGTTGGGAATGGAGCAGTTCAGCGTCTGGGCAAATTTCAGGGGATCAGTGATATACCATAAAATATAGCTGTCACAGATCATGGTTTTTTTGTCGCTGGTGATCACATCGGAGGCGGACAGATCGTAGAGCAGGATTTGTTTGGGCAGTGTGTCCACGGTCTGAATAAAAGGAATCTTAAAGCTGATACCTGCCGAGGAGACCACATGGTCTATCTTGCCGAACTGGCGGACAAGGCTGTATTCATTTTCATTTGTGATGACAATGCCTGAGGCGCCGGTGACAATCAGAAGGAACAGCACCACAACGATCATGATTTTCTTTACTGTTTTCATATATATTTCATCCTTTCCATTCTGAACGGAGTAAAGGGGATTCGCAAGGGATATTTTCGTTCAGGAAATTATTTTAAGTGTTTGGTGTATTACTGTTTTCGGCAGTATTATTCCCGTCTGTGGTGTTGCTGTTTCCTGTGGAAGTGCCATTGCTGCCGGAGCCGGAGGAGGCGCCTGTGGGATCGGTGAAGGATTCCAGAGGATAGAAAGTCTGGGTGTTCCCGTTGGGACTTTCGATAATTACTTTCAGATCCGGCAGTATATCTTCCATTGCTTCATAAAACATGCGCTGTTTGGTGACAGTGGGATTCTTGATATATTCCTCATACATGGCGTTGAATCGTGCCACCTGTGCCAGAGCCTCGTTGATGCGCTCGGTCTTCTGCGCTTCCGCATCCTTGATGATACCGTCTGCCTGAGCCTGTGCCAGGGGAATCTGCTCATTGCGGTATTTGTTGGCATTGTTCAGTGCGGTTTCCTTGCCCTGCTTTGCGGTCTCCACCGATTTGAATGCCTCCATTACCTCCAGGGTAGGGGGTTCGGAATCCTGAATGGTGATATTGACCAGCTGAACACCGATGTCCTGGTTCTCCAGACGTGCCAGGATCATTTCCCTGATCGTTGCCTGGATCTCATTTTTGCCGGTGGTCAGCACATCATCCACGGAATAGCTGCTGATCACGGTACGGATACAGCTCTGGCTGATGTTGCGGAGAATCGCCAGGGGATCCTGGGAAGCGTACAGCGCTTTTACAGGGTCGCTGTAGCGGTACTCCACGTAAAAGTCCACATCAATAAAGTTAAAGTCTGATGTGATCATCAGAGATTCGTCATCATCCACTTCATTCGTGTCCGAATTATAGCCGATGGTAAAGCCCTGGATCGTGGTATTTACTTTTTTGACCTGCTGGATAAAAGGAATTTTAAAGTGCAGGCCGGGTTCGGTCACCGCCTGTGCCTGCCCCAGCGTGATCAGGACAGCCTGTTCCTTCTCTTTGATCTCATATGCCGAGTTCGAAGCCAGAAACAGAATTATGATCACTGTGATGACAATTCCTGCAATCTTTCCCGTGCCGGACTTTTTCCCTGAGCCTGAGCCTCCGCCGTCCATTGTCTCGAAACCGTTCCTGCGGTTGCGAAAAGAATCACCTTTCATTCTGATTGCTCCTTTCCTGAGTAAAACTTTTTATAAATGAGTATTCTGATGGAAGCTGTTAATGTTCGTAACATGGCTTATAACTGCATGAGATGTAATATTCTGAACATTGTAACCATCATAACAGTGAAGTCAGAAAAAGGCAATGGCAGGACAATCTTATAAACTAAAATTTTTATTAAGTCAAAGTGAAAAGTTTATGTCCGGCTGACGGGAGAGCGGTGTCATGCCGCTTTGTCCGGAACGGATGGGGAACATGAGGATACATTTCAAATAACAGTGACTATTGCGCATTGAGGCCGGGTAATGTATTATTTTTATAAGAGCGGCGGCATCGCAGAAAGGATGGGAAAAATATGAAGGTATATATCTGCTTCCCGGAGGGGAAGGCAAAAGCGTTGACAATGAGTTATGACGACGGCAAGATCCAGGACGAGAGACTGATCCGTATTTTTAATAAGTACGGGATCAAAGGCACCTTTAATCTGAATTATGGTCTGATGGAGATGGAGCAGGATCCTCCCCGTATCCCTAAGAGCAGGGTGGCGGAGTTGTATAAGGGGCACGAGGTGGCGACCCATACCATGACACATCCTACCATTGAGAGATGTCCGCTGACAGAAGTGGCGGAGGAAATACTGGAGGACAGAAAAGGTCTGGAGGAACTGACGGGACAGCTGGTGAGAGGTCATGCCTATCCCAACGGCTCCTACAGTGAGGAGATCAAGCAGCTGTTCCGGCAGCTTGGCATTGCCTACGGCAGAGTGGTACCATCCGTGCCCGATTATGCATTGCCCACGGATCCCCTGGAGTGGCATCCCACCTGCCATCACAATGATCCCGAACTG
Source organism: Acetatifactor sp. (assembly GCA_029064505.1). Classification (GTDB taxonomy): domain Bacteria; phylum Bacillota; class Clostridia; order Lachnospirales; family Lachnospiraceae; genus Acetatifactor. The sequence continues at coordinate 5,149 of JAIEKC010000364.1, read as the reverse complement.
ATGCAGAAGGCGGAGTTTTTCGCGAACTTCCAGAAAAAGCAGTATCTCAAGCTGATGTATGTATGGGGACACAGCTATGAGTTCGACAATGATAATGGCTGGGAAGTCATTGAGAAGTTTTGTGAATATATGGGCGGCAGAGAAGATATCTGGTATGCCACCAATATTGAGATCATTGATTATATGGATGCGGCAAAGCGTCTGAAATTTTCCGCCAACAATGAAAAGGTCTGGAATCCCAGCGTACAGAGTGTATGGCTGCAGGTGGACGACGGGAAATACGTGGAAGTAAAAGGCGGCTGCACGGTGGATCTGAATGATTGATCCGGACCGGGATGTCTTTCAGAGCGCACTGTCCGACTTTACCTTTGATGCCGCCTGCGGGGGAGCCATCAGGCATCTGGCGGACAGTGGTTTTACGGCGAAGCAGATCATGGAGAGACTGGATTATCCCATATCCGGTGAACGGGTGCGGAAAGCAATATATAAGCATTTTTGCGACAATTGCGTCATATTGGAGAAATCTCCGGAGGAGGAGCTTCCTGAGACAAAACCGGAGTACGTTATGGAATACGATTCCTACGGTAAGCCAAGCTATCGCAGAAAGAGTACTGCAAGCATGGAAGGGATTCTATCAGGGGCTGCTTCCGCGGCGACAGCCTGGAAAGAAATCAGCTATTATCCCACAGCCGTCCTGGCGGTACCGCCTTCCGGAAAGGTGTCGGAGAAGAAGTTCGGACGCCCCGGGCAAGTGATCTCAAAGATAGCACATAAGGGTTCTCATCAGGAAGTGCTGAAAAATGCCGGCGGGGGTCCGGGCCTGGAAATGCTGAAAAGTACAGGCAGAAGTTTCGGTTGGGGAATGTGCAATAAAACGCGCAGGGATTCTGCGCGGGTAGGCTCGGGAGAACCGGCCGGATGCCCGGGCCGGGGAGCGGAGCTTTCCGCATTTTTGACAGAAAAGTGCATTCAGAAGGATGAAAAAGTGTACATTTCCTGTGATTTCGGAATCCCTGACTCCGCAGCGGCAAGGGGAATTTCATTATTGAACGGGCGGCAGCAGGAATATCTGGAAGGCATTCCCTGGCCTCGCCGCAGGGTGTATCACCGGCTGGACCACCGGATGAAAGAGATCCTGTGCAGTCTCTATGAACAGCACGCATATGAAGGGAACTGTTATTTCCTGTCAGATAAGGAGAAACTCACGATCAGAGAGAGGCTGTAAAAGCAACAATGTAATATTTGTGCAAAATGTGTCATCGCGATCGGTGGGGGATGACGGGAAAAGTGATATGGGGTTATCAGACGGACAACCGGCATTAAAGAAAGGAGCTCACACATGAACAACTATATAATGGCATTGGATCAGGGTACCACCAGTTCCCGCTGTATCCTTTTCGACAAGTCGGGCAATATCTGTTCAATGGCTCAGAAGGAATTTACCCAGATTTACCCCCGACCCGGCTGGGTGGAGCACAATCCCATGGAAATCTGGTCCTCCCAGCTGGCCGTGGCAACGGAGGCCATGGCGATGCTGGGAGCGGACGCGGGACAGATATCCGCCATCGGCATTACCAATCAGCGCGAGACTACGATCCTCTGGGATAAGGACACGGGAGAACCTGTGTATAACGCTATCGTATGGCAGTGCCGCCGTACCGCGGATATGATCGATGCGCTGAAGGAGGACGGTTTTGATCAGGTGATCCGGGCAAAGACAGGGCTGATTCCCGATGCCTATTTCAGCGCTTCCAAGATTGCATGGATTCTGGATCATGTGCCCGGTGCAAGGGAGAAGGCAGAGAGAGGAGAGCTGCTTTTCGGCACGGTGGATACCTGGCTGATCTGGAATCTGACCAGGGGTGAGGTTCATGTGACGGATTACACCAATGCTTCCCGCACCATGCTCTATGATATCCACAAGCTGTGCTGGGATCAGGAGATCCTGGACAGATTCCGGATCCCGGCCTCCATTCTTCCCAGGGTATGTCCCTCCAGTCAGATCTACGGGCATACCAATTCCGGTGTGCTGGGCGGGGAAATTCCCATTGCGGGAGCGGCAGGAGACCAGCAGGCGGCACTTTTCGGACAATGCTGTTTCGAACAGGGGGAGGCGAAGAACACATACGGGACCGGCTGCTTCCTTCTGATGAATACGGGTAAGGAGGCTATTACCTCCAAGTCGGGACTCCTGACCACCATTGCCGCCGGCACCTCCGAGGATCCGGAGTATGCGCTGGAGGGCAGCGTGTTCGTGGCAGGGGCGGGTATTCAGTGGCTCAGGGACAGCATGCGTATGATCAAGAGCGCGCCCCAGTCCCAGGAGTATGCGGTGACGGTGGAGGATACCACAGGAGTCTATGTGGTTCCCGCTTTTGCCGGGATGGGAGCGCCTTACTGGAATCAATATGCCAGAGGTACGGTGGTGGGGATCACCAGAGGCTGTACAAAGGAGCATTTTATCCGGGCCGCACTGGAATCCATCGCCTATCAGACCGCGGATGTGCTGAAGGCCATGGAACAGGACAGCGGGCTGCATTTGAAGAGCTTAAAGGTGGACGGCGGAGCCAGCGCCAATGATTTTCTCATGCGCTTCCAGGCGGACATCGTCAATACCCAGGTGCACAGACCAAGGTGTATTGAGACCACGGCGTTGGGAGCGGCTTACCTGGCGGGCCTTGCGGCAGGATATTGGCGGGACAGGGATGAAATCCGTGAGAACTGGCAGATGGGAGCCGTGTTTGAACCGGAAATGGAAGAGGAAAAGCGGGCACAGCTGTTAAAGGGCTGGAAAAAGGCGGTCAAATGTGCTTTGGTATGGGCGGAAGAGGATTGATGCGGATCAGAATTTTGTGCTTGTAAGAAACATCGGAAGAGGAGTATAATCATAGCAGTTCAGTCATACACACAGAGCCTGTGTCGGAAAACGAAGCCTGGTGACTGGACTGCTGTGTATTTAGGCTCAGGCTCAGGCTTCCGAGAGTCTGTTAGAATTAAAACAGAGGCAGACCGTTCGGTGATATAATGCACCGGACACGGAATGAATTTTCGGCACACAGGTTATTTGAGGTGATGGAAATAAGACAATACAGTCAGAACAGGAGTGACAGTAAAATGCTGGTACAGAAGTATAAAGATATGTTGTCGGGGAAATCTGTGATCAGGCAGCTTTCGGAATTCGCCACCGCCAGAGGACAGGAAATCGGATATGAGAATGTGTTTGACTATAGCTTGGGAAACCCTTCGGTTCCTGTGCCGCAGGCGTTCACGGATGCCATGATCGAAATGCTGCAGACGGAGGATACCACTGTGCTTCACGGTTACAGCCCCAGTCTGGGTATTACCGCTGTCAGGGAGGCGGTTGCGGCTTCCCTGGAGAACAGGTTCGGGCTGCCCTACCGCAAAGAGCATATTTTTATGGCTTCCGGTGCGGCAGGCGCGCTGGCCCATGCATTTCGTCTGGTGACGGAGCCGGGAGACGAGATACTGACTTTTGCGCCGTATTTCCCGGAATATGCTCCCTATGTGAATTTAAGCGGCGCTGTACTGAAGGTGGTTCCTCCGGATACGGAGGCATTTCAGATCCATTTTGAAAAGACGGAGGAGATGCTGACCGAGAAGGTAATGGCAGTGTTGGTCAACACCCCCAACAACCCTTCCGGAGCGGTGTATTCCGCGGAGACGCTGAGGCGTCTGGCACAGTTGCTGAAGGATAAGTCGGCTCAGTATGGGCATGATATCTGGCTGATTTCCGACGAACCCTACAGAGAGATCGTATTTGACGGAACGGAAGCTCCCTGTGTGTCGGCTTTTTATGACAACACGATCATGTGCTATTCCTTCTCCAAATCCCTTTCTCTTCCGGGAGAGAGGATCGGTTATGTGGCGGTCAACCCCAACTGTAAAGACGCGGAAACCATGACCAATATGTGCGGTCAGATCTCCAGAGGGATCGGGCATAACTGTCCCCCCTCCATTATCCAGCTGGCAGTGGCAAAGGTGCTGGATCAGACGGCGGATCTGGGTGTTTATGAGACAAATAGGAATCTTATCTACAGGGAACTGACGGATCTTGGTTTTCAGTGTGTCAAACCCGGCGGGACTTTTTATATTTTCCCCAAAGCATTGGAAGAGGATGCCCGGGCGTTCTGTCAGAAAGCGCTGAAATATGATCTCATCCTGGTACCGGCAGACACTTTCGGCGCTCCCGGATATTTCCGCATGGCATACTGTATCGATACGGAGAAGGTGGAACGTTCGCTGCCGGCATTGAGAAGATTTGTGAGAGAAACTTACGGCAATGTATAAGAGTAATATATAAGATAGAAACAGTATTGAAATAAGGAGGGTAATGATGTATCAGGCCGGACTGGTTTTGGAAGGCGGCGGTATGAAGGGATTATATACGGCCGGTGTGCTTGACTTTTTTCTGGACAAAAATATTATGTGTTCCAGTGTGTACGGTGTCTCCGCGGGAGCCTGCAGTATGTGCAGTTACCTGTCGAAGCAGAGGGGAAGAACGAGGGATATCAATATTGATTATCTGGACAGTAAAAGCTATTGCAGCGTCAGAAGCCTTGTGACTTCCGGAGATCTGTTCAATGTTACCATGAATTATCATCTGATCCCCGATTATCTGCATCCCTATGATTATAGAGCGTTTGCGGCATATGAGGGAAAGGCTTACAGTGTGGCCACAAATATTGTCACGGGCAGACCGGAATATTTCCGCATCCGTGATATGAAAGCAGATATCGACAAGATCCGGGCATCCGCTTCCCTTCCGCTGGTGTCAAGAAATGTGAAGATTGACGGGAACTGTTATCTGGATGGAGGACTGAGTGATGCCATTCCCCTTCAGAAGTCCATAATGGACGGTAACCGGAAGAATATCGTGATCATGACGAAGGAAGTGGGATTTGTGCGTCAGCCTTCCGCTCATTTGGCACTCATAAAAGCCCGTTATCTGAAATATCCTAAAATAGCGGAGCTGATGGCAGAGCGTCATATCAATTACAATGAGCAGGTGGCCTACATTGAGAGGCAGCAGGCAAACGGTCAGGCGTTTGTGATCCGTCCTCAGTACCCCAGTAAAGTGGGCAGGGTGGAAAAGGACGCGGATAAGCTGAAAGCTTTATATCAACAGGGC
>JAIEKC010000363.1:0-8478 GCA_029064505.1 Acetatifactor sp. | reverse complement strand
GTGGATCCCGCTCCACCTGACCATATCCATCCCCGCAGAAGCCTGAATCGTCTGATCCAGCTCATAAATATCCGCCCTCACTTTATTTTCCACATAGGGCACCATTTTTTTCTCGAATTTTTCATACACCAGGGAAGCCACTTCCTCAAATCGCATGAGCTGCCCTACATATATGCCATAATTTCCCACCTGTCTGGCATTGTCAATAACATAACGGTTCAACCCGTAACTGCCCATTGTACGGTCATAATCCCACATGGGTCCGGAACAGATCAGAGGATCTATGCTGTCACATTCCTTATACAGATACATACTTGCCGTGGTCGCATCCGGATCGTGAAACACCTCTTCCATGACATATTTTTCCGCCCACGAATCCAAGTCCAGATACTCCGAGATATGTCTGCCTGTCGCCGGATTGACCCCGTCCTCCTGCGCCATGGCCGTTTCCATCTCGTCGAACAGTCCGCAGATATACTCCGCCTGTTCCACCGTGGCCGGTGACGGACTTATGATATCATAGCACGCCCCGGTAATGGTTCGAAAGGCATTGTCCGTCTCCTCGAACTCCCATGACGGAATATGCTCCAACAGATATCCTCCCGTAATATCATCCGGATTCACCAGTCCCTGAGTGGCCCGGATCCTGCCATCCTCCGAGACATACGGAGAAGACTCCGCATATGCGGAGTCGGAATTCACGGCTTCCGTAGCCGATTCAAGGTCCGTCAGGCGCAATCTGTTCTGATCCACCTCTATCTTCTCACAAAGATAATAATTTCCCAGATAATCGCCATTTATATAGAGATCCACATACTGCCCGTTGACGGAAGGTATGGTGGAATATCTTTCCGCATAACGGTATACGATCTCATTTTTCATCAAAGTATCGTCAATGGCATTTGCAAGCAATATCCACTTCTTGGCCGCCGGCATATTCAGAAGCCCGGCTTCCCTGCCAAGCTTGATCTGATATGCCTTTTTATCAAAAAACCATGTGGAATTCCCACGAGTCTTGATATACTCCAGATCACCGGTATAGCTTCTGTTCCCGGCACTGTCCACCAGCCGCATGGAAGCCGCTTCCTTCGCTTCCTTGTCCTCATGGATGCTTTCCACAGATCCCGACTCGGTATCGATAAACATGGCAGAGATATTTTCAGAACAGAGAAACCTTAATCGGATGGTCTCCTGTTTCAGTCCTCCCTCCAGCTCCACTGCCGCATCCAGCACCTGATCCGGCGACAGGTTTTCCAGAAAGGTGCGCAGATCATCCTTCACGCCAAAAGCCGCGTCTCCTATCGTTATGCTGCCGGTATCGCCCAGATTTCCGAAAGTAAGTCCGCACTCTTCAGCGCCCGAAGGAAGAAAAAAGCAGTAAACGCCCTCTTCATTCTGCCAGATGTTTATCTTTTCGGTTCCGTGGGGAAAACTTATAAAAAGCTTCAGCTGCCCGCAATCCTCTGCCGTCTGCACGAACTCCGGCTCCTGAAACTGCAGCAGACAGACTCCCATGACTGCAGCCATTATCAACACACCGGCCAGACAGGATATGAAAATACCCTTTTTCTGCTTCATTCCCTTATCCTCGACAATATTGTTTACAGAATATCATTTTATACGAAAAAATGCAGTTCGTCTACCTCTATTTTTCCTCCGGATAAAGTTCCCTATACTTTCCCGGTGAAATACCGAAATTTTCCCGGAAATTGCGAAGATAAGAGGTATAATCCGAAAAACCCGTGCGCTGCCAGCTCTCTGTCACGCTGGCGCCCTCACGGAGAGCCTCACAGGCTTTGATCAGCCTTTTATTCACCACAAAGGAATGAACCGTCATGCCGGTGAGGTCCTTAAATTTTCTCAGAAAATGATATTTGCTCATATGCACATGGTCCGCCAGACAGTCCAATGAGATCCTCTCTTCCATATGCCCGTCAATGTAAGCCGACACCTGCTCCACAAGAGGGTATTCCACCAGCTCATCCTGTGCGAACAGATATTCCTTTCCGGCACAGAGCATGTTCAGATAAGAAAAGAACAGGGTCAGGTAGCCGCGGTCCAGCACCTGTTTCGCCCCCGGCAGCTTTGTTTCCGCCAGTTCCGTCATGGCAAGCTTTAAGAGATAGCCCTGCAGCATTTCCTCATAATATATGGGAAAATGGTACGCGCAGGGGCCGTCGCTCCGAAAGCATGCCGACAGGTCCATATCTCCCCCTGACAGTTCCGCCAGCATCTTTGACGTCACCCAGAGAATGATCCTCTTAGAGCTGTCATGTTTCTTTTCCACATAGTGATATTTGTGCATGACATTCTGATCGATCAGCAGGAAATCCCCCTTCTTCATATGGTAGGTCTGTGTCTCCAGCATGGAAGAATACTCTCCCTCCAGGACATAGATTATTTCATAAAAATTATGGCAATGGAAGGTCATTGCCCCTGTGGGCGCACCCTGTTTCTCGTATACCTCATAATTTTCACCGATCATATACTGCCGCTCATCGGCAGCATCCAGCATGCGAAGCTTCTTATTTCTCCTGTCCGAACTTCTCATATTATGTCATCTCCTATCCGCTATTCCGGAGCGTGATCAAAAACTTTCCCCGGGGTGCGTCACTCTTTGTGAAGGCAGGACGCCATTTGGGGAGACGCAGCGGGGCATCGCCCGCCAAATTGGAGCGCAGCAGGCCACAAAGCGGGGCGTGCAGACCTGGGATATGATTTTGACTTAACTTGAGAGTACAGCAATTTTTGCAATATATCAAGCAATATATATGCTTTTCGTGCATTTTATTTTCCGGTACAGTAAATATATCACAGACAGGAAAATATCATTCACATGTAACGGAGGTATCTTATGCAGATGACATTGCGCTGGTACGGCAGCAAGTACGACACCGTAACCCTGAAACAGATCCGGCAGATTCCCGGCGTCACCGGAGTCATTTCCACCCTCTACGGCACCAAACCCGGCGAGGCATGGGAGATGGAGGATATTCTGGCATTGAAGAAAGAGATCGGGGATGCCGGACTGGAACTGGCGGGCATTGAGAGCGTCAATATCCATGACGCCATCAAGGTGGGCACGCCCGACAGGGAACAGTACATCGACAACTATATCACCACTCTGGAACGTCTGGGGCAGGCGGATATTCATCTGGTATGCTACAATTTCATGCCCGTCTTCGACTGGACCAGAACGGAGCTGGCAAGAGTCCGCCCTGACGGTTCCACTGTGCTGGCATACACACAGGAGGCGGTGGACGCCTTAAATCCCGAGGATATGTTCGCCTCCATAAGCGGCGACTCCAACGGCACCGTCCTGCCCGGCTGGGAGCCTGAACGCATGGCGCATATCAAGGAGCTGTTTGAAATGTATAAAGACGTGGACGACGAGAAGCTCTTCGCCAACCTGAAATATTTCCTGGAGCGTATCATGCCTGTCTGCGACAAGTATGACATCAATATGGCGATCCATCCTGACGATCCCGCCTGGAGCGTATTCGGACTGCCCCGCATCATCATCAATAAGGAAAATATCCTGCGGATGATGAAGATGGTGGACAATCCCCACAACGGCGTCACCTTCTGTTCCGGTTCCTACGGCACCAACCTGGAGAACGATCTGCCCGATATGATCCGCTCTTTAAAGGGAAGAATCCACTTTGCCCATGTGCGGAACCTGAAATTCAACTCTCCCACCGACTTCGAGGAATCCGCACATCTCTCCAGTGACGGCACCTTCGATATGTATGAGATCATGCTGGCGCTGTACGATATCGGATTTACCGGTCCCATCCGCCCCGACCACGGACGTATGATCTGGGACGAGGTGGCAATGCCCGGCTACGGCCTCTACGACAGAGCTCTCGGGGCGACTTATCTGAACGGGTTGTGGGAAGCTATTGAGAAGCAGCACCGGAAGTAAGGAACTCTCCGCAGCATTTACCGCAATTTCGAAATCCATGCTTTTCAGGAAATACGTTTTCCGCAAAACAAATTTTCGAGGTGCGATGCAGTGTCAATTCACTAACGTAAATGTTGATTGACGACAACACGCTCCGGGACTTTCTGAAAACCGATTTCCAAAGGATCAGGTCTGCAGTTCTTCCAGCCTCCACAGTTCTGCGGAAAATCGAAAATCTCAATAAAAAGAGCCAGAACAAGCGCCTGACCGGCGCAGAAATGAGGATTAGTGTGAAAAATCAAACTGATGTGCTGATTTTTCACACGCAAATTTGTGCCGGAGCGTCACAAATTTGTTTGATGGCAGACGCAAATCTTATATTTGCGTCGCCCCGTCGCGAAAACGCTCCGGAATGGAGATTAACATGAAACTGACTTTAAACGGCATACAGACCGGACGCGCCGCCTATGAGGCAGCCGGCTACAGCCTCCCTTCTTTCGACTATGAAACAGTGAAGCAAAACACTAATAACCGCCCCCTCTGGATCCACTTCGGCGCAGGCAATATCTTCCGCGCCTTTCAGGCAAATGTGGTACAGAATCTTCTGAACAAAGGCATTCTGGACACCGGCCTGATCGCCGCAGAGGGCTATGACTACGAGATCATCGAAAAAAGCAACCGCCCCCACGACAACCTGTCCATCCTTGCCACCCTGAAAGCGGACAACACCGTGGAGAAAACCGTTGTGGCAAGCATTATGGAATCTCTGATCCTGGACAGCGGCAATGAGGCGGAATTCTCCCGCTTAAAGGAGATCTTCGCCGCACCTTCCCTGCAGATGGCAAGCTTCACCATCACGGAAAAAGGCTATGCCGTCACCGATGCCAGGAGCAATGTACTGCCTGCCATCGCGGCAGACTTTGAAAATGGCCCCTCTCAGCCCGACAGCTATCTGGGCAAGGTGGTGTCCCTCCTGTACCACCGCTATGAAAGCGGCAGGCTCCCCATCGCCATGGTCAGCATGGACAACTGCTCCCACAACGGCGACAAGCTCCAGGCCGCGGTGCTGGCTTTCGCCGACGCATGGTGTGCAAAGGGACTGGCGGAAAAGGATTTCCTGGAATATGTGAAGAATCCCTCCAGGGTATCCTTCCCCTGGTCCATGATCGACAAGATCACCCCCAGGCCGGACGCCAAGGTGGAGAAAATGCTGGCACAGGACGGCATAGAGGAACTGGATGCCGTCATCACCTCCAAAAACACCTATATAGCTCCTTTTGTCAACGCGGAGGAATGCGAGTACCTTGTGATCGAGGATGCCTTCCCCAACGGCAGACCGCCTCTGGAAAAGGGCGGCATCATCTTCACCGACAGGGAGACTGTGGACAAGGTGGAGAAAATGAAGGTCTGCACCTGCCTGAATCCCCTTCACACCACCCTGGCCGTCTACGGATGCCTGCTGGGCTACACCCTGATCTCCGAGGAGATGAAGAATCCTCTGTTAAAGAGATTCATCGAGATCATCGGCTATCAGGAAGGACTGCCCGTTGTGGTGGATCCCGGTATCCTGGACCCCAGGGAATTTATCGATCAGGTGGTAAATGTGCGCATTCCCAATCCCTTTATGCCTGACACCCCCCAGCGGATCGCCACCGACACCTCCCAGAAGCTTGCCATCCGCTTCGGCGAGACCATCAAGGCTTATGAGAAATCCCCTGCGCTTGACACCACCGACTTAAAGCTGATCCCCCTGGTCTTCGCAGGCTGGCTGCGCTATCTCATGGGTGTGGATGACAGAGGCAATGAGTTCACCTGCAGCCCCGATCCCCTGCTGGAGGCCGCAGGCGCATATGTGAAAGATTACCAACTGTCCGATGCGCCCAAGGATCTGAGCGGACTGGATAAGCTGCTCTCCAACGAGAAGGTGTTCGGCGTGGATCTGGTAAAGATCGGAATGGCCGAGACCGTGAAAGGGTACTTTGCGGAACTCTCCTCCGGTATCGGCGCCGTGAAGGCCGCTTTGGAGAAGTATGTGAAATAGACGAAAGTGTTCAGAACAACCCTATATCCCGTAACCCAAACACCCCGCTGTGATCCACAGGGTATGAGCTCCTCATCCCTGCATCACAGCGGGGTCTCTTTTTATAATAATTTGTGTTCATCCAGAACCTGTGCTTCTCTCCAGTACTGCGGAAATTTTTCCTGAACGAACCTGCGGCTCGGATGTGTCATATCGCTTAATAAGCCGACTAATCAGATTTTCAGGACAGTTGCCGTCTGTTGGAAAGTACCGTGCAGACAGCCCCTCCCGCGAAGTCAAAATGCGATATGTCCTGAGAACACATTCTATGCAATTTTTCGTGACAAGGAAAGTCTATCAGAGGAACAGAAAAAGTACAAGTCTTGTGATCCGCACCGAACAAGGTATGGATCGGCCCTCGGGTATTATGAAGCAAGAGGCCTTGTATACACTCAGGGAATCCGTGCTTTCACAGCAAGCAATCTTTCCATTGAACTAATTCCTGTGGATGAACAGGAGCATGTGACGATATTTATCATTTCTTCCCACAGTAAAAAGGTAATTTATGCCCCCTGCGACGTAAAGCCGTTTCCGGACTCAGAGAAATTCCAGGATGCGGATGTCCTGATCATTGGCAATACGATCGTCGGCGATGTCTTAAAGGACGGCTTTGTATTAAAGGAAGATAACCCGCTGAGAGAAGAATTATTTACTTTAGATGAGGTTGATATCATAAGAAAGCAGTACGGGATCAAGAGCGTCATTATTACCCATCTGGAGGAGGATTGGGGAAAATCCTACGACGATTACAGGGAATTGGAAAAGGAACTGGACGCCATACAGTTTGCGTATGACGGAATGAAGATACCGTTACAGCCTGATGTTCCGTAAATCAGATCATGCATGCAAAAATGATCTGAACAGGAAATGACAAGCCTTCTCCAGGAAATCATCGCCATGCAGACCATTGGGGAGCCGGAGGATATCCCCCTTCTGGAACGCTTCCTCAAAAGCCGCCGGCCGGACATAAAGCTCACGGCCCAGTTTGCCATTCAATATATCAGGGAGCGGAACGCCTCGTCATAAATCTCCTCCTTTGAAGCATAATGTCCGCAGCTCCTCCCGCCCGTGAATCGGGGTGCATGGCATGTTTTTTATAACCGTTGTACATATCAGGAATCACAGGATACTTTCCAGCACCCCCCGGATCCCTTTCTCAGCATAGATACCTTTGTAATAATTCACCTCATCCATGATCAGGTCATCGATCACCCGCATCCCCAGAAGTTCCACCGGCGCCTTATCGTCCGTCATCAGATAGTCTCCAGCCTCATAAGCGGTCAGACCGCCGGACACTCTCGCCATCATATCCGCCAGCTCCTGATTCCCCAGCTTCTCCAGACCTGCCGCCAGATTCTCCGTCATGGCCGCGTTATCGGAGGCAAACAGCTCCCGGTTGGTGGAACCCTGGACATCAATGGTATACACCTGATCAAATACGGAGGCTATGGTGTCCGCAAGGTACTGGTTGATATTCCCCTCTTCCCTCCCCCGCATGTTCATATTCACCACCATAACGCCGTCCTCCGCCAGATGATCCTTTACCAGTGTAAAAAATTCTACCGAAGACATCTGGAACGGTATGGTAATGTCCTGATACGCATCCACCATGATCACGTCATACTTCTCTTCCACCGCGTTCAGATATGCCCTTCCGTCATAGGTGGTGACAGGCACTGACTCCGGCAGTTCAAAATATTCCCTGGCCAGGTCGGTGATCTTCTCATCGATCTCCACGCCCTCTATATCCATCTCGCCGAAATAGCGGCTGCACTGGGTCGCGTAAGTCCCTGTGCCCATGCCAAGGATCAGCACATTGCAGTCTGCAGGCTGTTCCTTCCCCGCCATCAGCGGCGCCGCCATGGCGTAATCATAGTACATTCCCGTCAGCGCCTGATCCTTCACCAGCACGGACTGGACACCGAAGAGAACATTGGTGGACAGGATCACCCTGCGGCTGTCCTCCTTTACCTGCAGATAATTGTAGACCGATTCCCCTTCATAGGTCAGATCATTTTCCCAGAAAGCAAAGCTGCCGGAAGCCCCCAGTCCGCAGCACAGCAGAAACAGGACGGAAGCCGCCGCGCTTTTGACCGTTCCTGCCTTCCTGCTGACAAAATAAACAATGCACAGGATCAGAAGGATTCCCGCGAAGATCAGAAACGTCACGGAGGTGCCCACCGCCGGTATGGTCACAAAGGTAGGAACAAAGGTGCCGATAATGCTTCCGATGGTATTGAACGCCCCCAGCGTTCCCACCGTCTTTCCGCTGTCCTCCAGGCTTTCAACGGAGTACTTTGCCAGGGAAGGGGTCACCGTCCCCAGTAGGAACAGCGGAAACACGAAAATGATCATACAGGCCGCAAATGCCGCCCAGATCAGAAAATTACTGTTCACCGCAAAGATCAGCAGCGCGGAGATACCGAGAATAATGTATTTTCCCACCACCGGTATGGCGGCGATCCATATGGCCGCGATCAGGATCCTCCCATAC
>JAIEKC010000362.1:0-2855 GCA_029064505.1 Acetatifactor sp. | reverse complement strand
CCTACAAGTCCTTCCATTGTTTTTGCATTCATAACACTGCCTCCTTATCACGTTTTATGCACTCTCGGGATCCCTGTCTCCCTTCTCATGGGAGACGTTCAAAACCCTCATCTGCTTTTTCGGAGAAGGGTGTCTGCGATATGAGATTTATGCTTCAAACAGCCGTTTTGATGTCATGAACGGCATCAGGAAACGGCAGTAAAACGGATATTGCGAAGACGTCTTTTCCGGCTTCCGTATTCATTGCCCCATTATACTTATTCACCACATCTCCCACATTCAGCAGGCCGATCCCATGCGCCGGCGAATCCTCTTTATTTGTAGATCCTTTTGTATACTTTTCTGTCCTGTCCATACTGTTTTTTACTTCAAGCAGAAAGCATTTCTTTACGGTTTTGGCCTGAATGCTGATAAAGCGGCATTCACCGGACCGCATCCTTCCACACGCTTCCAGCGCATTATCCAATATATTCCCGAACAATACGCAGAAGTCAAACTCATTGATACAGCATTCCTTTGGCATCTGCACATCACATTCCCACCTGATATTTCCTCCGTCCGCCTGTTTCCGCTTCCGGTAGAGAAGCGCATCCACCGCTTTATTCCCTGTCATGTCCGCGGGACATACTTAACTCTTACACCGTGAAATCAAACGTCAGGGTCTTCCCACTGTTTAATACAATCGTCAGGATATGGCTGCCCGAGGGTATGGATACCGACGGATCCATCACCGTAAGCGTCAGCACATTGTCCTCCAGTCCCCCTTCCGAACTGTAATCCGCATAAAATCCCAGCTTACCTGTGATTCCGCTGATCTGGGTTCCGCTGTTATCATAAAGCCCATATATCGTCTGGTCGAACACTACCTGTAGCTTTGCGCCGTCAGATGTCTTGAGAACCGTTACGCCCGTGATCTCAGGCTGCGACGTATCGCCCGGTTCCGGATCGGTATATTCGGGAATCTGCTTATAGCTGTAGAAATCCTCCCTGTTGCCCTGCGCATCCTCCGATGCAAAGCAGAACCATTGCCCTTCCTTTACACCCCGGACCGTTATATAGTTCAGGCCGTATCCTATGGCGATCTGCGTACCGTTGGCATAGATCCGGGCGGGATCCTTGGCAGCGGTCGTACCCTCGCCCTCTACCTCGTCCTGAATTGCATAGTAAAGAGTGCCCGCCTCGTCTGAGTTGACAATCACCTGTATCGTGTCCGCCTCTTTCCATTCGATGCTCCTCGCATCCACTCTGGGCGCCTGCAGGTCAAGGTAGCACATACCCTTTAACTGTGTACCGTCTTTCAGGCTGATCAGGATCGTATAGGTATTATTCCCCTTGGGAATGCTGCCCCTCTGCATGTACACACGGTAAATCCTGTTATCCGAGGTCCTGACCTCTCCAAGCGTTGTCTCGTTCAGCGGACAGCTTATGTCAAACTGCTCCAGAGTCAGGCTTTCCGAAGTGGCCGTCTCCAGCTCTATCTCAAAACCATACAGGTATTCACCGTTTCCCTGTTTCTCTGCGAATGCCCGGGCTCCTTTGATGGCAGCCGCACTTTCCTCGTTGACTTCTCCACCAATGGAAAGGCTTCTTACCAATGTCGCCTTCCCTTCCGTGTTGACCGCCACATAATACATGGTGTATGGCATGCCTTCGGTCAGACCGGTAACGGTAAAGGCATTCTCATGCTGTTTCATCTCCGTCTTAACGCCATTGCTGATGATCTCGGATTCCGTGAATCCGTCCGCTCCTTCCGCGGAAGCCGACCGTGCCGAAATCTGTCCGTTTTCCCTTAACATATAATAGAAGGAACCGGGTTCGCTTGAAATATAGGTGATCCGGGCCTCGTCGGCACTGGTCCGGACAGCGCTGACTTCCGCGATCTGCGCACAATCCGTCCTATAGGCAAAGACCTTTGAGATCGCTGTGCCGTCTGCAAGTGTGATCTGTATATCGTATTCCTGATCCCTGTAATAGGCGGTTGTCAGATCATAAACCCTGTGATCATCGGTGGACACAGACAGGATCGTCATATCGGATCCGCCGCTGTTACATATGATACTGAACGCTTCCAATGCCAGGGGCCGTTCTGTCTTCCGGTTCAAAGTGACCCTGATGCGGCCGCTGCCCGTAACTTCTACGCTCCGGATCTCGAAGCCTTCCTTTTCCGGTTCCGCGGTCTCTGCGGAGCCGTTGTCATTTGCCGCTTCTTCGGCCGCTTTTACCGCTCCCTCGCTTCTGCCTTCCCGGCCTTCCTGTCTCCCGGATGTCTCATAGTGCCTGTAAGCCGCCAGGATATTCCTGCCAAAAGCAGCCTGCAGATCGCTGTACCTGTTCAGATAATCCACAGGATCAAAGTCGGTGCCGTTGTCTCTGTGCTCAAAGGCTCCATAGGTGAGATAATGTGTTACATAAGCATCCCAGTTATCCCCAAACGCTGCCTGCAGATCCGGATACATCTCCCTGTATTTGACTATATCCAACATCTCATTCATTGCCCTGCCCTCCAGGAGTCCAAATCTCATGAAATGCTCCAGCAGGGCCTCCCTGTCATAACCATATGCTTCCTTAAGATCCGGGTACTTATCCGCATAATAATGCTCGTCAAAGACATCCTGTATGCCTGCCGCCTGGGTATAGCTGATGCTTCCCAATGCTACCGCTCCTGCAGCTGCCGCGATAGCGATCCTCCTGCCCTTTTTTGCCGCCCCTGTCACTTTCTTCCTGACTTCTTCCCTCATTGTTCTCTTTCCTTTCTGCTGTCATGAATTCCTTCTATGCTTCCCTTATTATATTATGTTCCTTCCTGATATTATGGCATATCTCCGAAAAATACGGGCAGAAACCCGAAAAATACG
>JAIEKC010000361.1:0-3392 GCA_029064505.1 Acetatifactor sp. | reverse complement strand
TTATTAAACCAAAATTTAATTTATTACAAGAATGGAGGAATTTTGAGCATGTCAGAGCAGGAACGCCCCAAATGGATGTCCGATGAGCTGGTAAAGGATATCTCACCAAAGAAGCTGGATTTTTTGTCACAGATGTTCACACAGGGCCAGGGAAAGAGCCAGAAAGAAATGATGATGTTCCTGATGCCCATGATGAAAAAGGCAAAACAGGAAAATCTCGTCTTTACCCCCCAGGAAATGCAGGCGGCAATCGCTGCTATCAAGAAGTACAGCACTCAGGAGGAATTGGATAAGATCAACGAAATACTGGAAAAGAATGCAAAACAGGGCGGTCATTGACCGCCCCGTGCGTTCTTCATCAGTCATCCGAATTATTCTCAGCCACCTTCGCCGCTCTCGCTGCCACTTCCTTCTCCTGTACATCGGAAGGAGCCTGCTCATAACGGGCGAATTCATAAGCGTATTCACCTCTGCCTCCGGTCATGGAACGCAGATCGGTACAGTAACCGTAAAGGCTGCTCATGGGAATATCCGCTTCGATGGTCTGCTTGCCGCCCGCAACAGGGTTCATGCCCAGCACACGTCCCCTTCTCTTGTTCAGGTCACCCATAACATCACCGGTGTATGCGTCGGGCACTGTCACCTTTATGGAGGCGATGGGCTCAAGCAGTATGGGCTTTGCCTCCATGAAACCTTTCTTGAATGCCTGAATGGTAGCCATCTTGAAAGCCTGCTCGGAGGAATCTACCGGATGATAGGAACCGTCGTACAATACAGCCTTCACGCCCACTACCGGATATGCCGCCATAGGTCCCTTGATCACGGATTCCTGCAATCCCTTCTCTACCGCGGGGAAATAGTTCTTAGGCACAGCGCCTCCTACCACCTCCTGCTCGAACACAAAAGAGGTCTCCAGATCATCGGAAGGTGAGAAGCGCATCTTGACATGACCGTACTGTCCGTGTCCGCCGGACTGCTTTTTATATTTAAATTCCACATCCGATCTGCCCTTTATGGTCTCCCTGTAAGCGATCTTCGGCTTCGCCAGCTCCACCTCAACCTTATATTCATTTAACAGTCTGCTGACAACGATCTCCAGATGCTGATCACCCATGCCATAGAGCAGCGTCTGTCTGTTCTCCGCGTCATTCACCACCTTCAGTGTCTGATCCTCATGAGTCAGCTTCTGCAGCGCCTGTGAAATCTTGTCTACATCTCCCTTATTCTTAGGCTTATAACGCATATAAGTATAAGGAGTGGAAATATCGAACTTGCCGTACTTGATGGTGGTAGCCTTGGTGGACAGGCTGTTGCCCGTCCTTGCCGCCGTCAGCTTCGCCAGCGCGCCGATATCTCCCGCGTGAAGCTCGGGCACTTCGATAGGCTTGTTGCCCTGGAGCACGTAGATCTTACCGATCTTCTCCTCGATGTCGCGGTCCACATTGTAAAGCAGATCATCCGTCTTCAGCACACCGGAATTGACCTTGATCAGAGAATACTTGCCGATGAACGGATCAACGATGGTCTTCCAGATATAAGCGGATTTCGCCTTGGAGAAATCATAGTCCGCATTGTAGATCTCATTGGTCTTCATATTGATACCCGCCACCTGTCTGTTCTCAGGGCTGGGGAAATATTTCACGATATCGTCGAGCAGTGTGTAGACACCCTGACACAAAATATTGGAACCCATGGTCATGGGAACGATGCTGCAGTCGCAGACATTGGTGCGCAGCGCCGCCCTGATCTCCGCCTCGGAGAAGCTCTCTCCGCCGAAGTATCTCTCCATCATCTCCTCGCTGGTCTCCGCCACAGCCTCCATC
The DNA here is from genome assembly GCA_029064505.1 of Acetatifactor sp. Lineage (GTDB taxonomy): Bacteria > Bacillota > Clostridia > Lachnospirales > Lachnospiraceae > Acetatifactor. The sequence continues at coordinate 1,569 of JAIEKC010000361.1, read as the reverse complement.
AGTGTATCGCGGCAGATCTGCAGGTTCGCCTTGCTGTACTCAGGCACATCACAGGGGACAACTTCTTTTCCCTGCCAGCGGTTACCGGTCTCGGCAATGACATTAACGTATCCCACAAATTTCTCGTTCTCACGGATGGGCAGATTGAAAGGCGCCATCTTCTTACCGTACAGTTTGGTCATGTCTTCCACCACCTGACGGAAAGAAGCATTGTCCACGTCCATGTTGGAGACATAGATCATTCTGGGCAGCTTATACTTCTCGCAGAGTTCCCACGCCTTCTGGGTACCCACTTCGATACCGGACTTGCCGTTCACCACAATGATGGCAGCTCCGGCAGCGCTGACAGCTTCCTCCACCTCGCCCACAAAGTCAAAGTAGCCGGGTGCATCAATGACATTGATCTTATGATCCTCCCACTCGACAGGAATCACGGAGGTGTTGATAGAGAACTGACGCTTCTGCTCTTCCTTCCCATAGTCACTTATGGTATTTCCGTCGGTTACCTTTCCCATTCTGGAAGTAAGTCCCGCCAAATAGGCAAAACCTTCCGCCAGACTGGTCTTTCCGCTGCCGCCGTGGCCTAACAGCACAACATTACGAATCTTGTCAGTTGTGTAAACTTTCATATTACGCTCCTCCGTTTTATGTTTCATTTGGGTATTTTGCCCGAAAACAATTCTGACTTCAAAAGCCCCATGTGATTATTTTACTAAATATTCTTACTTTTTACAATAGAATATTTGTCAATTGTGGGGAATCTATCGATAAATGATCCGAAAAATAACGCAATCCGCTCCTAAATAAGCAAAATGCGGATGTGCAGAGGAAATTTTTATAAAAAACGGCTAAAAATATTGCATTTTGTGTTCATAGTGATATAATAGGAATCACGGAAGCATAGCTCAGCCGGGATGAGCGTTCGCCTCACACGCGAGAGGTCATGGGTTCGAGCCCCATTGCTTCCATTTTTTGTGCCCTGAAGATCACTCAAAGACCGTGACCGGACAGCGGTATATGATATCCCTTTCCCGTCAGCAAAAAGCGCAAGGCCACAGCCCTGTTCTTTGATCCTGTCCAATTCAGTAAGAACTATTCCCGCCACAGTAAGCAACACTTTCAGCCGTCTCAAGACTGATCGGCATATGATCACCTGCTTTCATTACAGCATAAAGCCTTTTATCCGCTATTGATTTTCGCGCTTTAAAGTGCTATAGTATACCCATGTAAAAAATTGCCGCGCTGCGGCATTTGGGAGGATATCATTATGTCTGAACTAACCTGTGGTTTTATCGGTCTCGGCCTGATCGGAGGTTCTATCGCCAGAGCCCTGAAGCAGTCCGTCCCCGGAGTCAGGATCATTGCCTATGACCTGAACGGCGAATCCCTGAGACTTGCTCTGGAACAGCATATCGCGGATGTGGCGGCAGACAGGATCGACCGGCGCTTTGCCTGCTGTGATTATATTTTCTTATGTGCCCCTGTCCAGAAAAACGACGCCAATCTGGCGGCAGTCAGGGAAATCATGTCGTCGGACTGTCTTTTAACGGACGTGGGAAGCGTTAAGAC
>JAIEKC010000360.1:0-3849 GCA_029064505.1 Acetatifactor sp. | reverse complement strand
AGGGAAGTGGACAGTTAACTCAGATGGATATGCTTCCAGCCGATACTGAGGAGATTATATGGCTGTTCCTTCCTCCCGCATCATGACTATGGAAAAGGCGGAAGAGGGTGGAGGGATCTCTGGCAGGATTGTCTGGCGCTGCTTTTCATGAATCCGGACAATGTGCGGCAGATGATCATTGACAATTACGGCGGCGTCAGAATGGACGGAACCAACGCCACCATTATCGGTGAGGATCCGGGAGAGTTTAAGGCGGACAGGAACAGCATTACACGTGTCTGGATGGATCATGGCTTCTGGCCTTTCCTCACTACAAAGCTCTATATGGATCAGACAGGTGATATTGGGATCCTGAGCGAAAAAGTGCCCTATTTCAAAGACGGCCAGGTACAGCGGGGAATGGCTGTGGACAGTGAGTGGAGCGCAGATTACGGTACACGGCAGAAGACGGCGGAGAATGAAGTCTATCAGGGAAGCATTCTGGAACATATTCTGCTGCAGCAGCTATGTGCATTCTATGAGGTGGGCGAACACAATCATATCCGGCTCCGCAATGCCGACTGGAACGATGCCCTCGACATGGCGCCGGACAGGGGAGAGAGCGTGGCGTTTACATGTGCATATGCCTATAATCTTGGGGAACTGGCAGATTATCTTGAGAAGTATGAAAGAATTACCCAAAAGAAGGAAGTGGAGCTGGCAGAGGAGATAGGGATCCTTCTCACGGGAGACGCCTGCAAATATAAGGAACCTCAGTGGAAGAAGAGCATATTGGATCAATATGCGGCCACCTGTACACACAATATTTCCGGCAGGACGGCTCCGGTATCCGTTGCGGAGCTGGTGCGGAACCTCAGAGAAAAGGCAGACTGGGTGAGGGGCCACATCCGGCAGAATGAATGGGTGACGGACAGGGAAGGAAACGGATGGTTCAACGGATATTATGACAACAGCGGAAATCAGGTGGAAGGTCTGTGCGGCGATAATGTGCGTATGATACTTACAAGCCAGGTGTTTTCCATTATGAGCGGTACAGCCGACAGGGAAATGACAGAGAAGATCTGCAAAAGCGCCGACAGATACCTGTACAGGGAGGAAGCCGGAGGATATCGGATCAATACCAGATTCGACGAAGACAAATTTGACCTTGGCAGAATGTTTGGCTTTGCATATGGCGAGAAAGAGAATGGCGCTGTATTTTCCCATATGACGGTAATGTATGCAAATGCTTTATACAGACAGGGTTTTGTGAAAGAGGGCTATAAGGCGCTTGATTCGCTGTTGTCAGCGGCAATGGATTTTGAGACAAGCAGGATCTATCCGGGAATACCCGAGTATTTTGACGCGGACGGACGGGGAATGTACCATTATCTGACAGGCGCTGCAAGCTGGTTTATGCTGACCATGATCACCGAAGTGTATGGCGTCAGAGGTGAGCTTGGAAATCTGACGCTTGCGCCAAAGCTGCTTCCGGAACAGTTTGACGCACACGGAAATGCGTGCATCAGGCTCAATTTCCTGAAAAAGACGTTTCTGATCAGATACCATAATCCCCATAAGCTCTCACCGGAAGTGTACAGGATCGCGAAAGCAGAGTGCGGGAGAAGGGAGCTGGAGATCCGGGAAGACAGGGCATATCTGGACAGAGGATTTATAGATACGCTGGATGATACCGTTCACGTGATCGAAGCGATATTAGAGCGTGTATGAAAAATGCTTTCCCGGGGAATGGGAGAAGGCTCCCGTCTGCGGGAATGGAAACAGGAGGATATGCAGAATGCAATATGGTTATTTTGATGACGAGAAAAGAGAATATGTGATCACAAGACCCGATACGCCCGCACCATGGGCCAATTACCTGGGTTCTCCTGAATATGGTGCGATCATCTCCAACAATGCGGGCGGTTACAGTTTTGCCAGGTCGGGAGCAAACGGCAGGATCCTGCGTTACGTGTTTAACGGCTTCGACCAGCCGGGACGTTACATCTATCTCCGCGACAATGACAGCGGAGATTACTGGTCTGCATCCTGGCAGCCTGTGGGAAAGGATCTGGCTGCATACCGGAGCAGATGCTGCCACGGGACAGGGTATACAAGGATGGAAGCGGATTACAGCGGCATCCATACGGAGGCTCTGTACTATGTGCCGTTGGGAAAATCCCATGAGGTGTGGGATCTGAGAGTAACAAATAATTCCGGGTCAGCAAGGAGCCTGAATATTACAGGATACGCTGAATTTACAAACAATAATAATTATGAACAGGATCAGGTGAACCTCCAGTATTCCCTGTTTATTACAAGAACTTCCTTTGAAGGGGACCGAATCCGTCAGACGATACACGGCAATCTGGATGGTCTGGAAGAGGGGGAGGAGGTTGACAATAAGCTTGCCATTGACCGTTTCTTCGCGCTGGCCGGGGAAAAGCCAGCCTCCTATTGCGGTGACAGGGAGAAGTTCATCGGACGTTATCACGGATACGGAAATCCGGCAGGAGTCATAAACGGAGACCTGGGAAATGAGCCGGGCTACAATGAAAACGGGTGCGGAGCGCTCACGGCAGCTCTTACACTTCAGCCGGGAGAGACAAGGGAGATCGCGTTCATTCTGGGAATGAAGTACAGAGATGAAGCGGACCGGATACTCGCAGCTTATCAGGAGCCTTCGGAAACCTGTGCAGGGGAACTGAGTGAAATAACTGCCTACTGGCACGAAAAGCTGTCCCATTTTCAGGTGAGGACGCCGGATGCGTCATTCAATACAATGATCAATACATGGAATGCCTACAATTGCTTTATGACCTTTATCTGGTCCCGCGCTGCTTCCTTTATCTATTGCGGCCTTCGGAACGGGTATGGTTATCGCGATACGGTGCAGGATATACAGGGTATCATTCATCTGGCGCCCGAGATGGCAGCTGAAAAAATCCGCTTTATGTTATCGGCTCAGGCTGACAACGGGGGCGGACTCCCCCTTGTCAAGTTTACACATGATCCGGGACATGAGGATACGCCGGATGACGCATCCTATGTACAGGAGACAGGGCATCCGGCATACAGGGCGGACGATGCGCTGTGGCTGTTCCCCACAATATATAAATATGTATCGGAATCAGGGAATCCTGCATTTATTGACGAGGTGATCCCCTTTGCCAATACGGGAGAGGGAACTGTTTATGAACACCTAAAACGTGCGATCCGCTTCTCCATGGATCATTTGGGGCCCCACGGCATGCCGGCAGGACTTTACGCCGACTGGAATGACTGTCTGAGACTGGGAAAGGACGGGGAATCCTCCTTTGTGGCGTTTCAGTATTACTATGCAATGACGATCCTCAGAAAATTCGCAGAGTATAAGAAGGATGATGAATACATTGCGTTCCTGGATGAAAAACAAAAGAAGCTGGGTGAACTGATACAGGAGCTTTGCTGGGATGGAGACAGATTTATCAGGGGATATACGGAAAAGGGAGAGATCATTGGCAGGAGAACGGATCAAGAGGCCAATATGTGGCTGAATCCCCAGAGCTGGGCGGTTATCAGCGGACTTGCCGCAGATGAACAGGCGGACAGGGCGCTTGACACGGTGTATGAGAGGCTGAACACGGAATACGGTGCGGTTCTCATGGATCCGCCATATCATCTTGACGCCTTTGAGGGTGCGCTGGCAGTCATATATAATGCCGGTGTCAAGGAAAATGCCGGTATCTTCTCACAGTCACAGGGCTGGATCATTCTTGCGGAGGCGCTTCGGGGACACGGCGAGAGGGCATTTACATATTTTAAGGAAAATGCACCGGCTGCCCAGAATGACAGGGCTGAGATCCGCAGGATGGAGCCTTACTGTTACGG
>JAIEKC010000036.1:0-2153 GCA_029064505.1 Acetatifactor sp. | reverse complement strand
GGGATGAATATATGAAAATATATAATGAATGTTTTTACGAAATGAGAGAAGATTTGGAAATTGAGCCGGTCACTTTCTATTCGGACTAAATTGTTCTGCATGTGGCTGAATGGAATCAAAATGCAGTGAAATTGTATCGAAAAAATGGATTCAGAAGAGGGATTCAGCCGCAGCGCTCTGTTGTATTCAGAACCATCGGGCGGCGCTGTCTCTACGTTGATCACTACGTTTTTACGGTCTTCTTTGATTCCGAACAATCCGGACCGGTCGAGTCTTTTCAAGGCTTCTTCCGTGGAAGCAATCTTATAAAAAAAAGTTATGAAATATATAATAACTATTGATTTTACTTATAAGGAGAAGTGTAGTATACTTAATCCGTGAAAAGCGCTGTTAAAGTCATCATACACGTGAATACACATTGGGAAATGTGACGGCGGGTGTACCACGGCGCGGTTTCACGCGGGAATTCCCATGGGGAATCTGCAGGAAAAGGAAAGAATTTTTCGGATTGTCACGAAGTGGCGATCAAACAGGAGGAAGATCATGGTTAAGGCAATCGTAGGAGCTAACTGGGGCGACGAAGGGAAAGGTAAGATCACGGATATGATGGCGCAGGAGGCGGATATCGTTGTCCGTTTTCAGGGCGGTGCCAACGCCGGTCACACCATTGTGAACAATTACGGCAAGTTTGCACTGCACACTCTGCCCTCCGGTGTATTTTATGAGCATATCACCAGTGTTATCGGCAACGGTGTGGCGCTGAATATTCCGCTGCTGTTTCAGGAAGTGCAGTCCATTGTGGAGAGGAACGTGCCCCAGCCCGGGATCCTGGTGTCAGACCGGGCACAGATTGTCATGCCCTATCATATTTTGTTCGATCAGTATGAGGAGGAGAGACTGGGCGGCAAGTCCTTCGGTTCCACCAAGTCCGGCATTGCACCGTTCTACTCCGACAAGTACGCGAAGATCGGCTTTCAGGTGAGCGAGCTCTTCGACGAGGAGCTTTTACAGGAAAAGGTGGAGAGGATCTGCGAGATGAAGAATGTGCTTCTGGAGCATTTGTATCATAAACCGCTGATCGACCCGAAGGAGCTGCTGGAGACGCTTCATGAATACAGAGACATGGTAGCTCCTTATGTGTGTGACGTGTCCGCTTTTCTGGATAAGGCATTGAAGGAGGGAAAGACGGTTCTGCTTGAGGGGCAGCTGGGTACTTTGAAAGACCCTGACCACGGCATTTATCCCATGGTTACGTCCTCGTCTACTCTGGCGGCTTACGGCGCCATTGGTGCGGGGATTCCTCCTTATGAGATTCGACAGATCGTCACGGTCTGCAAGGCATATTCCTCCGCGGTGGGGGCAGGAGCGTTTGTCTCCGAGCTGTTTGGCGACGAGGCGGAGGAACTGAGACGCAGAGGCGGTGACGGCGGCGAGTACGGCGCTACCACAGGCCGTCCCAGACGTGTGGGCTGGTTCGACTGCGTGGCTTCCAAATACGGCTGCCGCCTGCAGGGGACCACGGACGTGGCATTTACCGTATTGGACGTGTTGGGATATCTGGACGAGATCCCTGTCTGCACGGGGTATGAGATCGATGGAGAGGTTACCACGGAATTTCCTGTCACCGCTAAGCTGGAGAAGGCTAAGCCCGTATTCCGGACATTACCCGGCTGGAAGTGCGAGATCCGCGGTATCAGAAAGTACGAGGAGCTTCCCGGGAACTGCCGGGCCTATATCGAATTCATCGAGCAGCAGATCGGTTATCCCATTACCATGGTCAGCAACGGCCCGAGCAGGGATGATATTATCTACAGAGAGAGTCCGCTGAAGAAATGAGCAGGCATGGATGAAGTATCGGATCACAGAGAGCGGATCTCTCTATTGACAGGCACATTCCCTGTTTGAGAGGATTGTGAACGGAAATAATTTCAGGTTTTATTGTAACTGACAGAGGCTGTCGCGTTGAGGACCGGAAGCAATTCCCTTAATGCGGCAGTCCCTTTGTTATAACACAGCCTTCCATACAATAGAGTTCACAGTGGAATTCCAAAGCGGAATTCTGTTGTCATGAACCTTGAAATCAGTGTCTGCCGGAGACGGGCATGGGGTGTAAAAATGATAGAAAATCTGGAATATTTTAAGGTCTTTTACTA
>JAIEKC010000359.1:0-2733 GCA_029064505.1 Acetatifactor sp. | reverse complement strand
TTATGTGTATAAGAGACAGGAATGAAAGCGCTCAATCCATGCCAGCCGCCGCAGAACATCAGGTCAAAATCCTCCTGACCGATCATTGCCGTGGTCAGCTTATCCTTGTAATCACCGCCTGCTACCCATGCAAAATCCAGATGGATATTGCTCATAATGGGATCATCCGCGGTCATCTCCTCATATCTCTCCAACACCTTATCCAGATTACGGAATTCATTCATGACGCGGATCGTGAGCGTCGTTTCCTCTATCTGAGGCGTCTCCGCCTGACTCCCTCCATCGGAAGCAACCCCTGACGATGCCGCCTGGCCTCCTCCATCGGACGAGCTTCCTGTGTTTCCCATCTGCTGGCCGTCATCTCCGCCGCAGGCTGCCAGTGAGACGGTCATGGCCGCTGCCATTGCCAGTGCCATGGCTCTTTTGAAGAACTTCTTTTTCATACTCATTTCCTCCTACCTGTTTCTATTGCTTCTTACAGCAATCTGTTTCGGTCTCCGCATCCTGTGCTTCCGTTGCGGGACTGAGCCTGATCCAAATGCCATTTACGGCAATTTGTCCCACACCCGCTCCACCGGCACCTTAACCGGAAGGGAAGCACCTTCTGAACAGTTACGGAAATCTATAATACAACGCTTTCCGGGGCTGTCACGACAGGAGTTCCCGTCACAGAGTATCGCAGATACAGTGCTAAACAGGAACCGTTCCTCTGTGCGGCAGTCCCGTATTGCGTGGTACTAACGCATGGAGCTTAACCCTTGATCGCCCCCACCGTAAGGCCGCTGGTAAAGTACTTCTGAACATAAGGATACAAAAAGATGATGGGGCCGATGGCCACTACCGTAGTAGCCATTCGCAGGGAATTGGTGGGAATCTCTCCCGCGGATATGCCCGTGCTTCTGGCCATCTCTTTCATGGCGTCCGCGTTTCGCAGCATACGCATCAGCAGATACTGCAGGGGAAAGAATCTGCTGTCATCCAGATACAACATGGCGTTGAACCACTGGTTCCAATAACCCAGCGCATAGAAAAGACTGAGAGTGGCAATTCCCGGAACGGACACCGGAAGTATGATCTTCCACAGGATCTGAAAGTCGTTTGCACCGTCCATGTACGCCGATTCCGACAGTTCATGGGGGATCCCGTTGAAGAAATTCCGCATCAGGAACATATTCCATGCACCGAACGCCACCGGGATGATCAGTACCAGAAGATTATCTTTCAAGTTCAGATTCTTTGTGATCAGTAAATAGGTGGGCACCAACCCGCCGCCGAACAGCATGGTAAAGTATACAAAAAACGTGATCACATTGCGGAACTTCACTTTCTTAAGGGAAAGCGGATATGCCATGGTAATGGTCAGGAACATGCTGAAAGCAGTGCCTGCTACCGTTGTGAAAATGGTCACTCCGTAAGCACGGAAGATCTGTGCATCGCCCAGCACCACCTTATAGGCCTGCAGGGTAAAATCTTTCGGAATGATCGGGAATCCGTAAATGGCGAAATTGGCTTCCGTCTCAAAGCTGCTTCCCAGTATAATAGCAAAGGGAATCAGGCAATAGATACAGAATATGGTTGCTATGGCATACACCACCACCTCAAATATCCTTTCTCCCCCGGATTTTCTGATCTTAGTGCCATGTGTGACTGCTTTTTTACTCATCGCTCTCACCTCTCTTCTAGAAAATAGCCGCATCCGGCTCCAGCTTTTTCGTAGCAGAATTCGTGGTAAATACCAGGATCAATCCCACAATGGACTGGAAAAAGCTTGTAGCGGTACTCATCCCCAGATTGTTCAGCTGGCGTAGTGCCCTGTACACAAATGTGTCGATGACATCGGTTGTGGGGTACAGGGAAGCGTTATCTCCTACCAACGCATAGATCATTCCGAAGTCGCCGTTGAAGATCTTCCCCACGCTCATGATCGTCAGCATGATGGCCGTTGTCTTCAGCAGAGGCAGTGTGAGCCTTGTGATCTGCTGAAGTCTGGTAGCGCCGTCCACCCTGGCCGCCTCGTACATTTCCTGATCGAAACCGGTGATCGCCGCCACATATACAATGGTACCGTACCCGGCTCCCTGCCAGATCTTCAGAAGCACCAGTATCAGCGGCCACCAGCCGGGAGTATTGTAAAACATGGGATCTTCCCCGCCGCTTTTCACGATCCACTGGGTCAGTATGCCGCTGCCCCCGATGATACCGCTCATAAACATTGCAACCACCGTCCATGACACAAAATGGGGAAAGATGGCAATGGTCTGCACCACCTTGTTGTAAACCTTGTTCTTGATCTCCACGAATACCAGCGCCAGGATGATCGACAGGATAGTGGAGCTGGCTATAAATAATATATTCAGGAAGATCGTATTGAAAAATATCCGGCCCACTCCCTTGTAGTTAAACAGGAACTGGAAGTTCTTCAGCCCGACCCATTCGCTTCCCCAGATACCCTGTTTATATTTGAAATCCTTAAACGCGATCAGTACACCATACATGGGATAATAGCAGAAGATCAGTACCCATATGATCGTGGGAAGTGTCATCAGGTACAGCAGCTTGTTCTTCCACAATTCCTGCACTCCTCCCTTAAAACCCAGGCGCTCTCTGTAAGGTTTGTCAGCCTTCTTCTTTGTTTCCTTCACCATGCTCCCTCCCGTTCAAATGCCATTCATGGCAATATGTTCCGCATTCGTCTGCGTATTTGGCAAACCTATATTAAAAAAACTAGAAACA
>JAIEKC010000358.1:0-1897 GCA_029064505.1 Acetatifactor sp. | reverse complement strand
GGACAAAATTGGAGGATGGTGACTGGCATGGCCGAATCATCGGAGAGATCAGCGAGGATGACCTGACAACTATCCGGAATTATGCAAATGTGGAAAAAGCAGTGGTCAACGAGGAACTGTCCGGAGAGCGGGAAACCGTGACAGATGTGTATTTTTATGATCCGGGAACAATCTGTGAGGATATGTCCGCTCTCACAAATATTCTGGGACTGACAGAAGATGCGGTTGATTATAACTATCAGCTTTTGTCCCTGTATTTTATCCGCATTCCGGGGGACGATATGCCGAGACTTCTGATGCCGGCATATCTTATGGTGGTTGTGGTCATGTGCTTTTCACTGATCCTTGTGATCCATAATTCCTTTGCCGTATCCATGAACAGCAGAGTTCACCAGTTTGGAATTTTTTCCAGTATTGGAGCCACACCGGGACAGATCCGCTTGTGTCTGGTGCAGGAGGCGGCTGCCCTTGCCGTCATACCGATTCTGTTGGGAATTGTATTGGGAATTGCTCTCAGCTTTGGTACAGTCCGGGCGATGAGTGCCTTTGCGGCAAATCTTGCGGGCGGACGGCGGATGCCCTTTGAATGTCATCCGGTTATCCTGATCGTTATCTTCTTATTGTCTGTTCTTACAGTGCTTGTTTCCGCATGGCTGCCGGCGGTAAGACTGAGCAGGCTGATGCCGCTCGAGGCGATCCGCGGAACGGATGAATGGCAGTTAAAAAAACGGAAGCCGGGGTTTGCATACCGGAAGCATTCCCGCATTCTGAATGCACTGTTTGGAATAGAAGGTGAGATGGCGGGGAATTCCTTAAAAGCCCGGAAAAAGGCTCTGCGCACCACATCACTTTCATTGACGCTGGCCTTTCTCGGATTCACGACGATGCAGTGCTTTTGGACGCTTTCCGGTATCAGTACAAACCATACCTATTTCGAAAAATACCAGGATGCCTGGGATGTCATGGTGACTGTGAAGGATACCCCGATAGAGGATTTCGGATTGGCGGAAGACATTCAGAGACTGCCGGGGGCTGACAGCAGTATTGTCTATCAAAAGGCGGAAGCGGTATGTATCCTGCCGCAGGAGGCGCAGAGTCCGGAGCTGCTGGCATTGGGCGGTCTGGGGGCGCTTACAGGAGATTCCGCATTTGCCGGTGAGGGTGTGTTACGGATAGGAGCGTCCCTGGTTATCCTGGACGATGAGAGCTTTTGTGAATTCTGCGAACAGACAGGTATCGCTCCCCGGCTTGACGGAACGATTATTTTGAACCGGTTATGGGACAGCATCAACAGTAATTTCCGTTATCCCGAATACATTCCTTATGTGAGAGAAGATGTGGAGACGATCATTTTGGACAGCACGGCTTCGAAAGGGGACACCATATCAGGGACAATGGCGGAGCCTCCGGTACAAGAGTCCCTGGCATCAGGGACAATGGCAGGGATTCCGGTACAAGGCACCCAGGCATCTGAAGGTCAGGCCGAGATCCCGGTGTTGGCCTGCACACAGGAATATCCGCTCCTGCGGGAAGAGTACGGGAAATCGGACGGTTCCCTGGTACAGTTTATCCCTTTGTCTCTGTGGAAGACCATGGAAGGGCGGACAGGCGTGGCGGAACAGGATACTTATATCCGGGTGCTGGCAGATAACAGATCGGAGTCGGATGCATTGGATACGCTGGAAGAGGAGATCCTGCAGATGGTCAGCCGGGAATATGAAGCGGAGAGCGAGAACCGTATTCGGGAGAGAGAAGACAACGACAAAATGATAAAGGGATATGAAATGATATTGGGCGCGTTCTGTGTCCTGCTTGCCGTGATCGGCATCGCCCATATCTTTTCCCACACGCTCGGATTCCTGCGCCAGAGGAAACGGGAATTTGCGCGGTATATGTC
>JAIEKC010000357.1:0-4194 GCA_029064505.1 Acetatifactor sp. | reverse complement strand
GTCTCGGCGCTGACGATCGGAACCGTTAATTCTCTGGAAGGACTGGCGGGAGAGAAACTGAACGTCAGCCAGGATGAGAAGACGGGATTTCTCAAATGCGATTTTGAGAGTACTTTGCAGGACAAGTCGAATTTCCTGATGGACTCCATGACATTTTCACTGGAAGCCATAAGCAGGGAATACGGCTGGAAGTATTTGCAAGTAAAAATCGAGGAGGTGTAGACCATGTTTAATATGAACCTTCAATTTTTCGCTCATAAAAAGGGAGTTGGTTCTACCAAGAACGGTAGAGATTCCGAATCCAAGAGATTAGGTGCGAAGAGAGCTGACGGACAATTCGTAAAGGCAGGAAACATCCTGTACAGACAGCGCGGAACCAAGATCCATCCCGGTGTCAATGTCGGACGTGGCGGTGATGATACACTGTTTGCATTAGTTGACGGTGTTCTCCGTTTCGAAAGAAAGGGCAGGGATAAGAAGCAGGCTTCCGTATACCCTGTGGAGAAATAATTACGAATCAGGCGGGACTTCAAACTAATGATGTTTGAGGTCCTGTTTTTTAACACGTGAAAGTAGGAGGCGCCATGTTTGCAGACAGAGCCAGAATTTATGTCAGGAGCGGAAAAGGCGGAGACGGCCATGTTTCCTTCCGACGGGAAAAATATGTCCCCAACGGCGGGCCCGACGGCGGAGACGGCGGCCGCGGCGGAGATGTGATATTTGTAGTGGATGAAGGATTGAATACCCTGATCGACTTCAGAAATATCCGTAAATATAAGGCCGGTGACGGTGAACCGGGAGGCAAAAAGAACTGCCGCGGTAAGGACGGCCTGGATATTACCATAAAAGTTCCTCAGGGTACTGTGATCAAAGAGGCGGAGAGCGGAAAGGTCATTGCGGATATGTCCGGGGATAACAGAGAGATAACTCTGTTAAAGGGAGGCCGCGGCGGCAACGGCAATCAGCATTATGCCACCAGCACCATGCAGGCTCCAAAGTACGCCCAGCCCGGTCAGCCGGCACAGGAACTGGATCTTCTGCTGGAGCTGAAAGTGATCGCGGATGTGGGACTGGTTGGCTTTCCCAATGTAGGAAAATCCACATTGCTCTCCAGAGTGACCAATGCGAGACCTAAGATAGCCAATTACCATTTTACCACCTTGAATCCCAATCTGGGAGTGGTGGATCTGGAGGGCACGGGCGGTTTTGTCATTGCGGACATTCCGGGGCTGATCGAGGGCGCTTCCGAAGGGATCGGTCTGGGCCATGAGTTTCTCCGGCATATTGAGCGTACCAAAGTTATCATCCACATCGTGGATGCCGCGGGAACGGAAGGGCGGGATCCCATTGAAGATATCCATGCCATTAATAAGGAGCTGGATGCCTACAATCCCGATATCGCAAAGCGTCCCCAGGTGATCGCCGCCAACAAGATCGATGCCATATACGATCCGGAAAACAGTCCTGTAGATGCCATCAGAGCAGAGTTTGAGCCGAAGGGAATTAAGGTTTACCCCATTTCCGCAGTCAGCGGCGAGGGTGTAAGGGAATTGCTGTATCATGTCTATGAGATGCTTCAGAACATCGGGGAGGAACCTACCATATTTGAACAGGAATATTTCCCTGAAATGCAGACAGGCGCTTACTCGAACGAACCTTTCACCGTGGAATACGATACGGAGAGGGATGAGTATGTGGTGGAAGGACCAAGGATCGAGAAGATGCTCGGCTACACCAATTTAGACAGCGAAAAGGGCTTTCTTTTCTTCCAGAATTTCCTGAAGGATAACGGGATTCTGGCGCAACTGGAAGAGCTTGGCATCAAAGAAGGCGATACCGTGCGCATGTATGGTTTATCTTTTGATTACTATAAATAGGAGCCACTGTTCAGAGCTGACCGATAAAATGTACCGCAGAACCCCGGCTCTGGACTGTTTTCAATGATAAGGAGCGGAAAATGACCAGTAAACAGAGAGCTTACTTAAAGAGCCTTGCCAGCAAGCTGAATCCCATATTTCAGGTTGGAAAATCCAGCCTGACACCGGAATTTACCGATGCTGTCAGGGAGACTTTTCACAATAACGAACTGATTAAGATCGGAGTCTTAAAAAACTGTGCCGACGATCCCAATGAGATCGGACAGATTCTTGCGGAGAGAACCCATTCCCAGCTGGTACAGGTGATCGGCAAGAAGATCGTCCTCTATAAACCGGACAAGGACAAGCCTAAGATCATGCTGCCATAGTTTGTATCCATAGCATTTTGCCCCATACCATTCTGTAAGCGCAAGAACATATGCAGGGCAATATGCCGGGGTGTAAAAGACTGTATTTCAAAGGAACAGAATCAGATGAGACGTATTGGTATCATGGGCGGCACTTTTAACCCCATTCACATGGGACATTTGCTGCTGGCTGAATGGGTAAAAAGTGAAGCGGAGCTCAATGAGATCTGGCTGATCCCCAACGGGATCTCCTATATGAAGGCACGGCAGGAGGTTGCGCCTGCAATGGACCGGCTGAAGATGACAGAGCTGGCGGCAAAGAAGAATGAACATTTCAGATGTCTTGATCTGGAGATAAAGAGGAACGGCTATACCTATACTTATGAGACGTTGGAGGAACTGGTTCAGACTTATCCGGAGGACGAGTTCTATTTCATTCTGGGAGCGGATTGCCTTTTTACCCTGGAAACCTGGAAATATCCCGAACGGATCCTTGAATGCTGTAAGCTGATCGCGGCGGTACGGGATGAGGCTTCCATGGAGGAGATGCGGGCAAAAAAAGCGGAGTTGGAACACCGTTTCGGCGGTGAGATCCTGTTGCTTCCTTTTGTCAGGCTGTCTCTTTCCTCCACTGAGATCAGGGAACGGATAAAGCAGGGAAAAAGTGTCCGTTACATGGTACCGGACAGTGTTTTGGCTTATATAGAGGAAAAGGGACTTTATCGGGAAAAACTGCTGTAAGAAAGACTTCATAATAAGATTCGGAAACAGATTCCTGTGAGAAGGAATCTGAGGTATGATCAGGAAGGACAGGATCAGTGTGAAAAAATCAGGTAACGCCAAGCAGGAAAAAAAGAAATTCTGCATCAAAAAAACAGGCAGGATCAACGCATCAAAAAAGGAACCTGACACATCAAAGTCCCGCGGGAAAAAAGCGGATTCATTGAGAAAACTGCGAAAAAAGATGGAAAAAATACAGGACAGCAGGCGCTTTGAGCATACTTTGGGGGTGGAATTCACATCCGCCGCTCTGGCCATGCGATACGGCGCGTCTGTAAAAAGCGCCCGGACAGCGGGACTTTTGCATGACTGTGCAAAATGCTTTTCCGACAAGGAGAGAGTATCCGTCTGCCTGAAAAATAACATTCCCATGTCGGATCTGGAGAAATCCAATCCTTTTCTTCTGCATGCCAAGGTGGGCGCCTGGATGGCAAGGGAACGGTATGGGATATCGGATCAGGATATTTTGAATGCCATTTATAATCATACTACCGGCAGACCGGGCATGAGCCTGCTGGAAAAGATTGTGTTCATTGCGGACTATATGGAACCGGGCCGGAATCATGCCCCAAATCTGGATGAAATCCGCAGGCTGGCATTTACGGATCTGGATCAGGCGCTTTTAAAGATTCTGAGTGATACATTGGAATATCTGGAGGGCAAAAACGGGGATGTGGATCCCATGACAAAGAAAACATGGGAATACTATAAAGAAGGCCCTGCCCCGTCACAGTCAGACATATAGCTGACGGGGATCGGTCCTGCAGTGTGGCAGGCCGCGGGGATCAATGGAAAACAAAATGCCGTTTAAGCGGCGGAATGAGAGGAAATATGGAACAAAGATCAATGGATATGGCAAAACTTGCCATTGAAGCGCTGGAAGAGAAGAAGGCAGAAGATATCCGTGTAATCGATATCAGTGAAGTGTCTGTGATCGCAGATTATTTCCTGATTGCCGGGGGAAAGAACCGGAATCAGATTCAGGCGCTGTGCGACAATGTGGAGGAGCAGCTGGGCAGGGCAGGATATATGTGCAGGCAGAAAGAAGGATATGATGCCGCCAACTGGATCCTGATGGATTTCGGGGATGTGATCGTTCATATCTTTGATAAAGAAAACAGACTGTTGTACGACCTGGAGCGTATCTGGCGGGACGGCAGACAGGTGGATGAGGACAGCCTGAAATAGAC
>JAIEKC010000356.1:0-2431 GCA_029064505.1 Acetatifactor sp. | reverse complement strand
GATCTGGTGTGTCTGGATATCATGATGCCGGTCATGGACGGGTATCAGGCGCTGCTTGGGATCCGCAATCTGGAAAAGCAGAAAAATATTCCGAAGGAGCAGGAGGTCAAGGTGATCATGACCACTGCGCTGAATGATGAGCAGAATGTAAAGATGGCATTTGATCTGGGATGTACCATTTATTCCGGAAAACCTATCGATCAGACCAGATTCGAGCAGGCTATGAAAAAGCTTAATCTGATTTGAATATATGAAAAGATGAAATAAAAGGGAAAGGAGAAGTACATGGCTGAAGAATTTAACGTGGAAGGAATGCTTGACATGTATCTGTTTGAAAACGGTCAGCTGCTGGAGCAGCTTCAGGAGACTGTTTTGGAGCAGAAGGATGCGGAATGCTTTGACGAAGACACCATCAATGAAATCTTCAGAACAATGCATACCATCAAGGGCTCTTCCGGTATTATGATGTTTGATAATGTAACAGCCATCTCACACAAACTGGAGGATGTCTTTTATTATCTGAGAGAGTCCCATCCCCAAAATGTTGTTCATGAGGTACTGGTAGAGCATGTATTGCAGGTGGTGGATTTTATCACCGGTGAAATGGACAAAATACAGGATGGAAGTCCGGCGGATGGAGATCCGGCTGCTATCATTGGCGAACTGGATCATTTTCTGGACGAGATAAAGAACGGTGCGGTAAAGGAAGGCAAGGAGCTGCCCAAGGCAAATGTAAGCGAAGCGCCCAAGCACTTTTATATCGCGCCTGTAGCGAACAGCGCCAGCCACTTCTATAAGATATACATATCTTTCTATCCGGATACGGATATGGCAAATGTCCATGCGTACAAAACGGTGTATGCCCTGAAAGAATTTGCGGAGGATCTGCTGTATGAGCCGGAGGACCTTATTTCCGATGACAGCAGCATCGGCACACTGTTGGAGGACGGATTCCATATTCTGCTCCAGGCACAGTGCACGGAGCAGGATATCAGGGATGTCATCAAGACCGGTTATGATATTGAGAAGGTAGATATCTACGAGTGTAAGGCGGAGGAATTTCTGCAGGGCTTTGACTTCGGAGATAGTTCGCATCAGCAGCAGATCGATCTGCAGTCCAGTGTGGAGGAAATCGAGGCCAAGGTTCAGGCAGAACAGGAGAACGAAGAACAAAAAGAACCGGAGAAGCCTGAGAAATCCAAGATGGCGCCCGGTGATTTTGTCATTCAGTCCAAATCTCCCGGAAAGCCGAAGAAACTGGCGAAGGATAAACCCAAGGGTGAGAAGGCGTCATTTATCAGCGTAAATGTCCAGAAGATGGATCAGCTGATGGATCTGATCGGAGAGCTGGTGATATCTGAGGCGGTAGTGCTGCAGAATCCGGATCTGAAAGTGCCGGGGCTGAATCTGACGAACTTTAACAAGGCGGCTTCCCAGATGGCGAAGATCGCAACCGATCTGCAGAATGTCATTATGTCCATGCGAATGGTGCCTCTGACCAACATCTTCCAGAAGATGAACCGTCTTGTCTTCGACGTGTCCAGAAAGCTTGGCAAGGATGTGGAGTTTGAGATGGTCGGGGAACACACCGAAGTGGATAAGAATATCAGTGAGAAGATTTCGGATCCTCTGATGCATCTGGTAAGAAACTCTGTGGACCATGGAATAGAGACCAATGAAGAGCGTGCCGAGAAAGGCAAGCAGGAGAAAGGAAAGGTTACCCTGTCCGCCAAGACGGAAGCCGGCAAGGTGTGGATCACCGTGACGGACAACGGAACAGGACTTGACAGGGAGAAGATTCTTGCGAAGGCCAGAAAGCAGGGACTTCTGGATCCCGATAGAGCGGAGTCGTCCTACGAGGATAAGGAAGTATATCAGTTCATCACACTTCCCGGTTTCTCGACCAACGAGCAGGTGACAGAGTACTCCGGAAGAGGAGTCGGAATGGACGTTGTGGTGCAGAATATTCAGTCCATAGGCGGAACCCTGGAGATTGAAAGCACACCCGGCGAGGGAAGCAGCATGATCCTGAAGATTCCGTTGACTCTGGCGATCATTGACGGAATCGTAATGGAAACAGGAACTACTTCCTTTGTAGTGGAGACAGGATTCATCAAGCAGTTTGTCCGTGTGACTAAGGATATGATGATCCATGAGCCCACAGGCGAAGAATATGTCATGATCAGAGATGAGTGTTATCCCGTACTCCGAATCGGTGACTGGTATGGTCTGGAAGATTACCATTCAGAGGTGGAAGAAGGAGTGATGCTGCTTTTTGAAGTAGAGGGAAAGACTATTTGCCTGTTTGTGGACAAATTGGTCGGAAAGCAGGAGATCGTAGTAAAGCCCATTCCTTCCTACATCAAAAAGGTAAAGGGAATTTCCGGCGGTACCCAGTTAGGAGACGGCAGCATTGCCTTGATACTGGATC
>JAIEKC010000355.1:0-5256 GCA_029064505.1 Acetatifactor sp. | reverse complement strand
CGATAGCCTCCAGGTTCTCTTTTCCGCCATACATATTGGCAACCCACTCGCCGTCCTTTTTGCCGTAATCCAGATACAGCATGCTTGCCACCGCATCCATCCGGATGCCGTCCGCATGATACTTTTCCACCCAGAACAAAGCGTTGGCGATCAGGTAATTGGACACCTGGGGACGTCCGTAATTGTAGATCAGCGTGCCCCAGTGAGGGTGGAAGCCCTGACGGGGATCCAGATGCTCATAGAGACAGGTCCCGTCAAAGTTGGACATTCCGTAGGTATCTCTGGGGAAATGAGCGGGCACCCAGTCCAGGATCACGCCGATCCCCGCCCTGTGCAGCTCATTGACGAAATACATGAAATCCTCCGGTGTTCCGTACCGCGCTGTAGGCGCATAGTAGCCGATGACCTGATATCCCCAGGAAGCGTCCAGGGGATGCTCCATCACAGGCATCAGTTCCACATGGGTATATCCCATTTCCTTTACATAATCGATGACCTTCGCCGAGATCTCCCGATAGTTGGCATACTCTTTGCCAAGCTTCGCCCTGACAAAGGAGCCCAGGTACATCTCATAGACACTGATCGGAGCGTTTCCGGTCTGGAACTGTTCTCTCTTTTTCAGGAAAGCAGCGTCCTGCCACTTAAAGCTATTGATATCCGCGATCACAGACGCCGAATCGGGGCGAAGCTGCGCCGCGTTGCCGTAAGGATCGGCTTTCAGATAGGTGAGACCGCTTTTCAGCTTAAATTCAAATTTGTAATTGTCCCCAATCTTCGCATCCGGAAGAAATAACTCAAAGATTCCTGAATCCTCCAGCCTGCGCATCTGGTTCATCCTGCCGTCCCAGTTGTTGAAATCACCCACCACGCTGGCGCGCAGTACATTTGGCGCCCAGACGGCAAAATAAACTCCCTTTACGCCGTCAATCTCCATGGGGTGGGCTCCCAGTTTTTCATAAATGGTATAGTGGATACCATTGCAGAACTTGTCCATATCGTTCCGGGTAATCTGAGGCGCAAAGCGGTAGGGATCCCCGTGAACGGTCTCTATCCCCTCATTATCCGTCACCAGATAGTGATAATCCTTCAGATTCTTTTCCGGCACCAATACGGCAAAATAACCCTCTTCATCCGCCACTTCCATGGGTATGTCGCGTCCTGTCTTCTCAAGGATCACCGATACCTTCACCGCTCCCGGAAAATAGGCCTGTATCAGGGTCTGTGTACCTGACTTATGAGGCCCCAGTAAAGCATGGGGATTGTCACTCTCCGAATAAGTGATCTCTTCTATTCCCGCCCAGTTCATCAGCTTATAAATTTTGTTGGTCATATCCGCTTTCCTTTCTTAATATACCCTTTTACCTTTAGACTCTCGGAATCTCATTGTGTCTTATTTTGCGAGAAGTTTTTTTGTTGGTTGCGCACACATTTATGAGGCGTCTCGCAGAAAGCATTCTCAGACGCGCTCCGGCATAATTACAGCTGTTTTACAGTTGAAGAGGAAATTCTCATAAGGTATGTAAAAACAGTCCGCTCCTCAGCTTGGGCTCAAACCATGTGGACTTCGGCGGCATCAGCTTTCCCGCGTCCGCCACGGCGAAAAGCTCACCGATGGAGGTGGGATACATGGAAAATGCCACTTTCATATCTGTGTGGGTTCTTCTCTCCAGCTCTTCCAGTCCCCGGATGCCGCCCACAAAATCAATACGCTTGTCCGTCTTGGGATCCTGAATGCCAAGCACAGGCTCCAGAAGATATCTTTGCAACAGTGACACATCCAGACCTTCCACTGCGTCCTGTGAAAGGATTTCTTCCCTGGCGGTCAGGCAGTACCACTGTTCCTCCAGATACATGCCAAACTCACCCTTTCTTCCGGGGCGGAAAGGCTCCGGTCCCTTTTTCTCCACCTGGAAATCCTGTCCGATCCTTGCAAGGAAACCTTCCGTATCATATCCGTTCAGATCCCGAACCACGCGGTTGTAATCCATGATCTGAAGCTCTTCGTCAGGAAATAACACGGAGAGGAAATAGTTAAATTCCTCCTCCCCCGTGTAATCCGGGTTCTCTTCTCTCCTTTTCAAACCGACCTTTACGGCGGACGCGCAGCGGTGGTGTCCGTCCGCAATGTACACTGCCGGAATACGGACAAATTCCTCACGGATATCCGTGATCTTCTCGTCGTCGCTGACGATCCAGACCCGATGTCCGATGCCGTCCTCGGAAACAAAATCATAAACCGGCTTTTCCGTCTTTGCTTCCCCAACAATACCTTTCAGCACGCTGCCGGAGCGGTATGCCAGAAAGATGGGGCCGGTCTGCATATTGCAGACATCCACATGACGGATGCGGTCCTGCTCCTTATCGGCTCTGGTGTTCTCATGCTTCTTTATCACATTGTTCCTGTAATCATCTATGGAAGCACATGCCACGATCCCTGTCTGGCTTCTGCCGTCCATGGTCTGTTCGTAGATATAATAACAGGGCTTTTCCTCCTGAACAAATTTTCCCTCTGCTATTCTGTCCCGAAGCAGCTTTGCCGCCCTCTCATAAACCTCCGGGGCGTAGGTGTCCACCTCCGATCCGAAGCCCGTCTCCGCCCTGTCAATGGCCAGGAAAGATTCGGGATTCGCCGCCACCACTTCACAGGCCTCCTGCCGGTTATAAACATCATAGGGCAATGCCGCAATTTTTGCCTCCAGTCCGGGAGCCGGACGAAAGGCGGAAAAAGGTCTGATCTCTGCCATAATTTCTTCCTCTCTGTTCTTTCATTTGATGTATGATATATTTATAGAAGTTTACATTCCATACCGGTATTTTTTTCTTCCTTTTCTCTTGCAACAAGGTTGAATTGTTCGATGATCCTGTCTGCAACTTCATCCGGTTCCAGATTGGAATTATCAATTTTGAAATGGTTTTCGAACCAGATTTCATCCGGTTCCGAATTCAGTTTATGCTTCTGTGCGGAACACAGAAGATTGGATCTGCTCCATACAATGTCCTTCTTGGAAGCTTTCCTCTCCATCCGGTGCGGTGTTTCATTCCTCTTAAGCCTTGTTTCCATATCGGCACTGAGCTCAACAAAATAGAAATTGCCTCCGTTGGAAGTAAACAGATCGGACAATCCGGTCAGATATTCTTTCTCTTCCGCCATCTCAAACGCGCATACATAAGTAAAGATCATATCCACGTCATGCTTCACCGCTGTTTCAAATACCTTCTCCCGGAAAGCAGCGTTAAACTCCCTTTGAGCAGGTGTGTCAAAGCCAAATATCCTGTCGGACACCTCGATACTGTCATGGTTCGTCATCAGATTATATTTTACTTTATCTCTTACACTTTCCGCAACCGTCATTTTCCCCACAGCCTGGGGACCGCATATTATGATCAGATCAGCCATGGTTCCTCTCCAAATTTTTTAATTTATATGCTTTCGATTCTGCAATCATCTGTTATTTGTACGCACTATTAAAAATTATTTCGCAAACACGCTCTACTCTACCCCTGCCTACTGCGCAAAGTCTCCTATTTTCCCAAGCAGTTTTCCGATACTGTGATACATACCGGAATAAATGACAGGCTCCAGTTTTGTAAGATTAACATCAAAAATATCCTCACACTCTAAGTTCTCATCTATCTGCACATTTCTGATCCGGCAGAAAAAAGTAGTGGAATCTCCTGTTTCCACAGATTGAGCCACTTCACATTCATACACCCACCGGCTTGCATCCAGAACAGGAACATCCAGCACCTCTCCTCTGGAGACAGTGTATGAAATCCCATCCTTTTTTCCGTCTTTCGCGCGGTGTGTGCCAAAATAGTCCATAAGCTCAAGCATATCTGTACTGACAAGATTCACGCTCAAATTCCCTGTCCTGATCACATTCTGTTTTGTTCTTTTCGTGCCTGCCATGCTGATCGTCAACAAATAATCGTTATCCCTTTCACAGGTAATGCTGACCCATGTGATCGGTGCAAAATTATATGTTCCGTCTTTGTTATTTGTACCGATGATAAAAGCCGGTTGAACGCACATGGAAAAATGGGTGCCAATCGATTTTCTCTTTACAGTTTTCATATAATCATCTCCACAATCAGCTCTGCCAGCGCCTGCCTGTCCACACAGATTGCGGGACGGATGCCAAAGCCTTCCACTCCCGCCTCGATCTGATCCAGTATATCAAGGGGAATTTCCCCGGCATGACAGCCGTTACCATTGCCCACAGCCCTGCATCTGCTGGTGGAACCCTCCGCCGGATCTCTCAACAGCCATGGATATTCCGCCACCCCAAGCGACAGGGAATATCCCTCATACCAGCCAGTCTGATCCTGCTCCACAGCGTTTTCCGTGGGTGCGGCATAGATACTGATATCCGCCTCCCCAAACCATTCCAGCTCCTCCTGCGACAGCAGGAACACCCTGTCATCCGTCTCGGTTCCCACGGAATCCATCAGTATATTTCCGATGGTAAATATACTCATTTCCCTGAGAACAGCCCGCTCCTCTTCGGTAAAGCCATGCAGAAAGCCCGCCTCATTGCTGTAGCCGTTCTTTTTCTCAGACATGGCGGCAGCTGTGGGAGCCTGATCCTGATATACCACATTTTCCTTCTCACTGTTCAGCCATGTCCTTATATTGGAATCGCACCACAGATTGGAGCCTCTCACATACTGTTCCAGCAGTTCATCCTCAATCTCAGTCATCCAATAGTCTTTATCACCGTTGGAATTGTATTTGCCGCTTTCCGCCGCGTCAAACGCCTTCATGGTCAGGATCTTATCCGACACCAGGATCAACTGCGCTTCATCCTCCGAAACACGAAGTACACGCCAGACAATGGGTTCTCCCCCATAAGTTCCAAGCTCCACCGAAGTGCCCGGACTCAGATCTACTGTCTCCGCAGCCAGTGTTCCAGTGTCTGCACCTGCCGCAGTCTGCGTTTCATTGTCTGTTTTCTGTGCTTCGATGTCTGCATCCGGGGTTCCATTATCTGCATTTTGCATTCTGCCATTTGCATCCAGTATTCCATTGTCTGCGCTTTGTATACTGCCACCCGCATCCGGCATCCTGTCATTCTGTTCCTGTCTTCCGCTGTCTGCCGTCACACTTCCAACATGTCCCCCCTTGCTTACCGCGAAGACAATAGCGGCAATCACCAAAAGCAGAACCAGCGTGGGAATCATTCTTTTGACAGCACTCTGTCCGCCCTTCTTCCGGGACTCCTGTTTCGGCTGATTTCTCTTCAGCTGTCTTTTATC
>JAIEKC010000354.1:0-5254 GCA_029064505.1 Acetatifactor sp. | reverse complement strand
GTGCTGTACCTTGCGGCCCACATTTTTCCCTTCCTGCCTCATGACACACATCTGCCCCACACTGCAGTCCGCCTGATATCTGTTCAATCCTTCATAAAGCTTTTCCAGAGCGTCCTTTGTCAGCCAGTCATCACTGTCCATAAAGAAAAGATACTCTCCCGAGGCCATTTCCATTCCCCTGTTTCGCGCCTCCGCCGCGCCGCCGTTCTGAGGCTTATGGATACATTTGATCCGTTGGTCCCTCTCCGCATACCGGTCGCAGATTTCTCCGCAGCCATCGGGCGAGGCATCCTCCACCAGAATGATCTCCAGATCCCCATAAGTCTGATTCCTTACACTGTCTATACACTCCGGCAGATACTCTTCCGAACGATAGACAGGTATCACTACACTGATCATCTCACCCACCGCTTCTCTCTCCCCCGCATAAACTCATAAAAACTTCATTCCAGCTGTCCAGTATCCGCCCCAGCTCAAACTTTTCCATATCCAGCGACGCATTTTCGGCAAACTGCCTCCGCAGAGTCTCGTTTTCCGCCAGCTCAACGATCCTTTCCGCCAGTTTGTCACAGTCATAGGGTTCCACCAGATAACCGTTGACACCGTCTCTGATAATTTCATTTGGTCCGGTTCTGATATCAAAGCTGACACAGGGCAGGCCATGTCCCTTCGCCTCCAACAGGCACATGGGAAGTCCCTCCGAGTGCGACGTGAGCACATAAATCTCCGCCGCCTCATAATACCTCCATAAATCCTCAACTCTGCCCAGAAGCTCCAGCCTGCCATGCAGTCCGTGCTCTTTGCCGTAGCGCTCCAGCCACTCCCGCTCCTCACCGTCTCCCGCTATCAGCCATTTCCAGTCCGGAAGCGCGCGCAGCACTCTCTTTGCTGTCTCCGCAAGCCAGTCGACACCCTTGATCTCTGTCAGCCGCCCTACCCAGAAGATATATTTCTCTTTTGGGACAGACTCATAACGTTCTTCCACCACTGCGGGATTGTAAATGGTTCTCACCGCCTTCCTGCGGTGCAGACAGCTCTCATAACAGCGGCGGTTCTCCTCATTTATCGTCACACAGTAATCCGCTCTCTTTGTTCCGATCTTCAGTATCAGCCGCCGATACAGGCTTTCCTGCTCAAAGTAGTAACTGAAATGCCCCCATGAGATCACCCTGGTCCCGCTTGCCCCTCTCACCGGAACAGACAGGATGTCCAGCACGATATCAATATCTATCAATATATCCACCCTGTGTTTTGTCAGAAAACGCTTTAATTTGGGCAGCACTGCCAGATACCCAGGCCCCGGCTGAATCCACTTCTCCGCCAGGTGGTATCTTTTGATCTCAGGACTTATTGCAAAATATGGAACCTCCCGCTGCTCTACCAGACTCAGAAACAGTATCTCATATCTGCCTTGTTTTGCCAGCGCATTGGCGAGCAGAACGGCCACACTCTCCGTCCCCCCTCCCCGGGTGATATCACCGGAAAAGAAACAGATTTTCCTCATAAGCCTTACATTTCCTCTCCATTTTTCAGTTGCATCTTTACGACACAGATATTATAATCATGGAGATAACCGCAGAAGATCTAAAGGAGAATCCATGAAAACATCTATTGTCACCATTGCACTGATATTTTCGTTCCTCGCAACGAACATCCGGTATTTTAATACCTTTGCTCTCACCTATACACCCATGGAATATCCGGAGGGCACGGCTCATCTGGACAATCCCCATATCGGATACTACCACCTTTACGGGTATATCCTGAAAGACGAAGCTGTATACGCCTCCCCTGCCGATGTCCCCAATATCCCGGAAACGGAAGATGAGGAAAATGAGGAGCGTCTGGTACTGATACAGATCAACCTGTGCCGCTTTAAAGAGACAGAGCTTACCGAAACCGCACTGTCCCAGCTTGACACCATCCTGTCCGCATGGTGCGGCACTGACTACAGCCTGCTGCTGCGGTTCATCTATGACTGGGACGGCGCCGCGCTGAACGCGGAACCGCAGGATATTTCATTGATCCTGAGACATATGGAACAGACAGCCACGGTGTACAACCGATATGCCGATCATATTCTCACGCTTCAGGGACTTTTCACCGGCAATCACGGAGAGATGAACAACACAAATTACGGCAGCGCTGCAGATATGCGGCAGCTTGCCTCAAAGCTGGCAGAAACCGCTGATCCTTCCATTTATCTGGCTGTCCGTACCCCCGAGCAGTGGAGAAGCATTACAGAAGCCGACAGTTACTCCGAGCTCGCCGCCATGCCGGACAGCCCATACCTGAACCGGCTGGGGCTGTACAACGACGGCATGTTGGGTTCGGAGACCGACACCGGCACATACATGACCCGGTCCCGCTCAGAGGAGATCGCCTTTCAGAATATCCTCTGCCGGACCGTTCCCAACGGCGGTGAAGTGATCATCAACAACCCATACAACGATCTGGACAATGCCGTCACGGACATGAGACAGATGCATGTCTCCTATATCAACAGCACTTATGACTCCTCTGTACTGGATAAATGGAAACAGACCATCTACAGCGGAGACGATATTTTCAACGGCGTCAGCGGATATGATTACATCCGCGATCATTTAGGCTATCGCTTTGTCCTGCGCTCCACGGAAGTGGTGCGCGATTACATCAAAGGACAGGTATTCCTGCGCATTGGCATTGAAAATGTCGGCTTCTCCAGGAGCTACAGGGATTTCTCTTTCCGCCTCACCCTGTCAGATACGGAAACAGGCGAGACGATTCCCGTTATCGCAGAGGAGGATTCTTCCTGCCTTGCCGACGGTGAGATCACTTATCTTGACATCCCTCTGGCGGCGGGCGATTACCCACACGGCACCTATGAACTGTACTGGCAGACTACGGACGAGATCTCCGGTGAGACAATTCTCTACGGAAATGACCTGAATCTCACAGAACACGGATATCTGCTGGGAACACTCTCAATCGAAAAGCCCTAACAGCAGCCCTCCTTCTGCTCCCTCATTGGCAAAGACTATGGTTTCCTGATCCCGCATCCTTCGCAGTCTTCCGTAGAGATGCACCCCGCTCCGCTGCATTTCCTCTTCCAGGGGGATCTGCAGCGTCATACTTTTACCGCTTTCCAGTTTTCCCAGATCGCAGTCTATGGGGACGACTCTCTCCTCCCTCTCCTGATCCGTGCAGAGGAGAAACTGTACTCTTTCCCCACAACAGGCAAAACCGCGGTTGGCAATCCGGACCGCCAGCCAGGCGGACTTTCCCTTTTTTTCACAGACTGCCTTCTCTACCACGAACCGATATCCCATATATGCGCCTATATGATCATACAAACTGACGCCGGGAATATATTCCGTCACCTTCCATTCCCTGAGTCTGGTCTCCTCATGTATGCAATTCAGGTAGCTGACATGAAGTCCGGAAAGCCTCTTCACCGTATCCGCCGCCGTCATACCCTTCTCCCCGCTCAAAACCTCCCCGCCGAAAGGAACATACTCCGTAAGCTGCCCCATAAAGGCAATCTCATCCTCCGGCCTCCACGGATCCTTCCATCCTGCTTCCCGCCTCTCCAGCGTTCCAAAAGTTCCCATATGGGTTTCCGAGGCAAAGATGGCATCATCAAAACAGCCTATGCCGCGCTCTGTGACGCTTTCCGCACGCTGCATCAGACGGCATTGGACCGGTTTTCTCACCGCCAGCCTTATCTTACCCTCCGTCAGGGTGAGAAAGCTTTCCGCCGACTGCCGCAGATACTTTTCCGACACAAATTTGGAGGAATGCATCTCCCCCCAGCTTCCCACCAGCAATCCCTGAAAGAGAAAAATATGACTGCCGTATTTCATCAGCAGGGGCGCCAACTGCCCGATATGCTCCTGTACCTGAGAGAAAAAGGACGGTTCCCGCTCCATCCCTTTTCCCTTCGTATCGTAGACGATACGCAGTATCATCTCGCTGCCGCCGTCAGCAAAGCAGCTCAGGATCCTGTCGATCCGCGCCAGCCCCTCATCCGCTATAGCCTGCTCTTTGTATGCGCTGATGTCAATCAACACCAGCGCCAATCTCTCATTTTCATACAGCACCGGCGGAAGATCGCAGCTTTCTCCCTCTCCCAACACGTATGTATAAATACGATACCAGCCTCTTCCGGGATTCGGCACATCGCCCGCCGCCTCACAAAACTCTCTCCTCCGAAAGGAAGCCTTGTCTTTTTTAGAAAAAAATATCATCCTTCTTCTCTCCTGTCCCGATGTGCAGCACTTTGATGCGGAATACCACAGCCATAATGGAAAACATCATGCGGAACATATAGACAAAAGGCTTCAGACCGGAATGCATGCTGACACCGAATCCCCTGTTATGCATCACTGCCGGCACCTCCACCACCTCATATCCCAACAGAAGCATCTGGATCAGCATATTGGCGTCAGGATATTTATTGTCAAAATTTCCGAATTTAGAGTAGTATAATGCCGCCCGGCAACTCAGACCCTGCAGACCGGTAGTCGGATCCGAGATCCTGCGCTTCGTAGCCACTTTGATACAGAACCTGAACAGCGAATATGCCACCCGCTTGGATACGGACACCGGAAAATCACTGCTGCCCTCCATAAAACGTGAGCCCAGCACAATATCGGGATATTCCCCATTCTCTCCGGGTGTCCTCAGAATGTCATACAATACGGGAATATTGCAGACATCATGCTGCCCATCCGAATCCATCTGGATAATATATTTATATTTTCTCCGAATAGCATACTTATATCCCAGTTGGATCGCACTTCCGTAGCCCAGATTAAAGACATTGGTCACCAGCTTAAATCCATGCTTTTTAACAATCCAGTTCGTAGAATCCGAAGACGCGTCATTCATGACCAACACATCTGCTATCTCTTTGATCTCCGGTGCCGAAAGCTGTTTCAGCACTTCTTTGATATTCTGTTCTTCATTGTATGCCGGCATTATGATCAGCAAGTCCTTCTGTTCTCCGTACTTCACACTAACCTCCATGATTCCGCTCCGCGGAATTTTAAATCAGGATGAGAAATGCCCTGTTTCCCCCTCAGTTACCGTCCAGGATCTCAGTCAAAAGCCTGATATCTTCCTCATAAGTTGTTTTCTTATCGGCTGCAGCCGCCTTTAATCTGTTCCGCAGCCGTACATCTCCCAGCAATTTCAGAATGGCATCCCGCACCGCCTCGGGATCCAGATCACATAAGATACCATCTGTTTCATGGATGATCTGTTCCCGGTT
>JAIEKC010000353.1:0-3976 GCA_029064505.1 Acetatifactor sp. | reverse complement strand
AGATGGGTATACGAGACAGGCACAGCTGTAATGATGAAAAAGTCAGGGGCATGCAGACTGCCGGGTATGCGGCATGCCCTTACCAGCGCTCCATGTTCCTGCGGTGCTTTTCACGGTAAACCCGCTCAAATTCTTCGGGCGTGATATCATAGCAGAGCATAAGGTCGTTGAAATACATCATCACATCGCAAAGCTCCTCAATAAAGTGTGTTCTGACCGCTTCATTGTTCATGATCTGCGCAGGGCCTTTCTTCTTGATGATATCGCCCACCTCACCTGCTTCTCCATAGAGCCAGAGCAATGTGCTTTTGGCAGTTTCGGGGGAAAGCCCTCCCCATTTATCCTTATATTTTTCCTGCAGCTCTCTCTGTATGTTCTGCATGTCAGTAAATGTAAAATGATCCATATTTTACTCCATTTCTGTGCGGCTTTTTGTGCATATTAAGTTTGTGGATGCCGCACAGACACAAACTTTAATAATGAAAAATTCAATTTCAATCTTACACCTTTCTGTCCGCTTCGGCGGGCGTCAATCCAATATTTGGATAGCTCCACCAAACTTTCTCCTGCTTCAATGACTGCTTATGTTGTCACAAAATCTGTCCGCCGGGTGATGTAATCGCCATCTGCTTTCGCAGTCTTGCTTTCAGCAGCTCCAGAAACCTGTCGTTTCCGACTACGGTGAGCATGGGGCCGAAGGACATGACTTCGATGAGCAGTTCGGTCTCCATACTCTGATTATAGTAGATGAGGCATTCATAGGTGTCATCATCTATTTTCGTAGTATTTTTTTCATAATTAGCAAAGTGCAGCATGGCTCTCTCAAGGGCATTGCGCCTGTTGACAATACGCAGTTTAAGTGGTTCCTGATAATATGAATGCCGGATCACTGCATTGAGATCCACAGAGGAGGGGAGTGTTTTTTCCATCATCCGAACGCTCTGAATGCGGGATACATTCAGGATCTCCAGGCTCATTTTTACACATTCATGTCTGCCCCCGGCGGATACTGATTTCAATATTTGATTTGCTTTCGAGCTTATATCCGTCGGTGAGTTACGGCACGAATCCAGCTCTTTGTCTGAATGAATATTTTTGTCTAATATTATGTTTTTCTGCGCATAATGGTATGGCTCAGGGCCTGTACCTGAATGGACTCTATTTTCCGATATTACGCTTGCCTGTGTATTATGGCGCATCTCTGGACAGGCGGCGGAATCAGCATTTGGGGCTGACATGGTATCCGGTTTTCCTTTGCGGCGCCAGCGTCCGCACGGGTTATCAGCCGAACGGAACGGTCTCAGGCACAGAAGGCGGAATTTGTCATTCTTGACCGAGTATTCCAGGCGGGCGGGGACGTAATGATGATGTACACGGTTCCCGACTGGCGAGGTGTAATCGATATCCACATACCGGTTCTCTTTCTGCGCCTGGAGCAGAGTGCGGAAGCAGCTGCGGTAATTCTCATCCTCATAGGGGTCGCCGTCGGCGAAGCGGTCGAAATAGCAGAACTGCTCCGGTTTCCACAGCGGTACCACGGAAGCCAGCATTTTATCCAGGGCTTCCAGTTGTTCCCGATCCAGGAACAGTCCGATACGGGGGTCGGACAACAGCGCCTTGAGGTAGGACTTCTCAAGGTCGGAGACGGGAGTGATGAAGGAGGGCGAGAGTCTGGAATGATATAGCTTTCCGTCTTTTTCAAATAAGTTCCATGTGCCGTCCTCCAGCCTGGGTATGATGGAAAGCAGGCTTTCCTCAAATCCTTCGTCGCAGATCCTGCTGCGGATGTCCTGTATGGTCAGTGCATTCTGACTGCAGAGCAGATGCCTCAGCACCTGATAGTAGCAACTGTATATTTCTGAAAAAACTTCCATGGCTATTTATCTCTCCCAGGTTTCCGGAATATGATCGAACACGCACCCCATTATGCCAAATATTGAACATGCGTTCTTCCTGTTTCGGACCATTGCGTCGTTAAAAAATCCCGGACGATACCGCGGCATCGCCGTCGGATTCAGTCTGATTCCGGTACGGGTCATGCAGCCCGCAGATCCAATGCAGACCGGATGGAGTACCGGTCTGTTAAAAGATTTCTGAAAAATCATCTCACATAAGCGGATACTGAAAATCTGATCATGTGTTCGGGTTACGGTTTTACGAAAACAGAATCTTTTCCAGACTTTCTCCGTGGGTGAATTTGCCGTCCTCCCGAAAAACATCAATCCTGTGTATATCACCGCTCCTGTCTTTGAAGGCGGGGAAAAGGAAGCCGCATTCCGGTTTCCCCGGTTCGTAATCTCCGTTTACCGGACAGAATGCACAGATGAGGAACCGGAAGACTTCTTCCGATTCCCATAAACTTTCCTTGTCGCTGGCTTTCAGAGGCACGTCATAGCTGCCATGGAAGAAGTAAACGGCATAGTCGCCGCCTGTACAATATCTGCTCCCGAATTCCTCATAAAATACATCCAGCAGCGCGTCGTTTTTCAGTTCACATTCTTTCAGCGCCATAAGGAGCTGCCAGATGCTTCCCTGTTTTCGGTCTGCTTCCGGGAAAACATATTCTTTCAGCTGCACATTGGTATCTGAAAAGGGGATTGTCTTCGCGATATTCAGATTGGCCTGCTGTTCCCTGGCGGTCAGTCTTTGAAAATGCCTGTTAAATGTACCGTCCACAAATCCCTCTTCGTCCATATACGCCCCTGCGATTCTGTCAAAACAGTTCCGCTTCAAAGTCATGCGCCTGGTCAGCTCCAGCATATCTTCGCGATCGATCCTGTCCATATCGGCTTTTCCTCCTGTTGAAGACCAGAACGTGTTTGAAGCACCTGACAAAATTCCTCTGTTCCGGATTGCATTCCCGGCGGGAAGTCTGTTTTGTCTTATCTGATCCTGTACTTTTTATAAAAATATACCATGAGCATATGCGGACCGTCAAGAATCAGCATTGTGTATCTGCCGAAAACAGATTATAATGGTTACAGGTTGACAAAGGGCGCAGGTGTGAACGAATCTCAGGAAGCAGAATCAGGCATTGCAGTGAAAAGGTATCCGCAAAAGCAGGGGATCGCCCGGAACGATTTCCGGATACCCGCTCAATAAGTCTCCTGGAGATTCCGGAAGGATACCTTTTGAAAAGGGAGCTGTTTTATTGTGAATCGGATAAATCCGGGTATAATGGAATCAGGAGAAAAGCAGTGATCGATGAACGGTGAAATATGCCTGAAGGGGAAATGATCAGGAGGGAAGCGGACAATGGGAAATTACTTAAATCCCGGCAACAGCGGGTATATTTGCAGCGGTATACATGACCGGTATCCTGCCCATTAAAAAGGATGGTTCACAGTCAGCCATATCGGATTTTCTGGAGTATTCCATGGTCAAGCCAAGGCAGTTTGGAAAATATGTGGGGTTCACGGAAGATGAGGTCAGGAAACTCTGTGATGATCACGGCAGTGACTTTGAAATGATGAAGCAGTGGTATGACGGATATTCTTTCCGGGACCTGACATCTGTCTATAATCCCAATTCCGTTATGAAGGCGCTCTTCAATGATGATTTTGATTCCTACTGGACGCAGACCTCCGCCGCGGAGAGTCTGATGGGATATATCAATCTTGATTTTGACGGACTGGGCAGGACGGTTTCGGAACTGATCGGCGGCGTGGAGGCAAGGGTGGACACGAAAGGTTTTGCCAACGATCTGGTTACGTTCCGGGACAGGGATGATGTATTGACGCTGCTGATCCATCTGGGATATCTGGCATATGATGAAACAACGCAGAAAGTGCATATCCCCAATGAGGAGATCCGGTTGGAATTCGCCAGAGCCATATGGCAGGTAAAGCGGGATGACACCATCCGGCGGGTGAGGGAAAGCCGGCAGCTTATTGAGGATACTGTCCATGGGAAGGAAGAGGCTGTTGCAGGACAGATCGAGAAGATTCATGAGGAGGAATCCCCCCTGTATTATAAC
>JAIEKC010000352.1:0-2278 GCA_029064505.1 Acetatifactor sp. | reverse complement strand
GCGCCTCCGTTCCCAGCGGAGCAGAACCCGCCGCTTCCCCGGACGCCATCGCTTTATCATACATCCTGCATGCCGGTACTCCCACCGCGATCCCCGCCGAAAATAAAACGATTCCGCCTGCCACTTTCAATATAATGCCAATGATACCTTTCATCTTTCTCCTCCATTTCCGGCCCCATGATCCCCGGAATCTCTGAGCCGCTTTCCATGGGGCATTCCGGGAACCATTTCACCGATCCCCATTTCTCTGTCAAACCATTCGGTAACGGCCTGCCGTCATCTACAGGCGTCTATCGTCCCTCCACTATATCCACAATGCTCTTGACGTAATTGTAGCCGCTGCTGCCCTGTTTGAACTCACCTGCGGCAAGCACCTGTTTCGCCACCGCATAGATACTGCGGGCCACCGGAGGACCATAGACAATGATCTGATTGCCGTCATCGCTCTGCAGTATTGCATAGCTGCGGAAGGCCAACTCAGTGGCATACTGTTTTTCCGGCAGTTTGGTAACTACTGAGGCAAAGCGGTAACGTCCCTCCACGGTCTCAAAGATACGGTCGTTTACAACACCGTTCTCCGTCCAGTAAGAACGTCCGCCTCCCACCTTTTCTCCGTCCTTGATAAAAGGATATCGATCCATATTGGAACCGGTGATGAGCAATGTGCCGTATTCGGTCAGACGGTATCCGTTTATCCCTTCCCCCAGAAGCTGGGCACGCTTCCCGGTATCGATACCGGATTTAAAACGCAGACCCGAATATCCCTGTACCCGTATGGAAAATCCGTGATAGCTGAGCAGATCCTGCAGTCCCGGCAAAGGAGTGGCCGTACAGGTATCGCCATGGTAGCTCAATCGCCACACATACATTCCCTTGGGAACATTCCGCTCGTTATAATAATACATGACCGCGGTCTTACCGGTCTTATCCGGCAGCTGAAGCGTATAGCTGTCACCGCTTTTCGTCGCGGTATACCGGATGCCGTCAATATAGACATCGGCATTATCATAACCGGCAGGGGGAGTCAGGCTTATGGTAAGCGGCGGCACGGAAGGCAGGGGGGGCGGTGTAACGCCCGGATCGTACTCCACCTTCTGGCACCGCACAGTGACCGAATTACCCGTCTTGGTGGCTACATATACCTGATCGCCCACTGCAGCCGCCTTAAAATCATCCGCCTGACCGTTCAACCCGTCATAGCAGGGTACAAAACTGTTCCCTGAAAGGCGCAGCAACCCTGCATTCTTTGCTATATTATCCAGATAAGCCAGATACACCGTTTCACCTGCCGTCAGCAGAGACACATCATAATACCGGGTCATCTGGGGAATGTCTATCTTAGTCCATGCGGCGCCATTCCACACAGCCAGCGCCGGGGTGACTTCCGGTTCCTCGGAATTGCTTCCCTTTCCGGAAAACCCATACAGCTTCGTGCCCTGACGATGCAGCAGATTTATATTGCCGTATTGACCATATTCAAACGCGGTCGTCCATGTTTTGGCGACGGAATCATAGATATCGATCTTGCTGGCATTGGGGTATTCCCCGTATGCCACATAGAACAATTCTCCCTGCTTTACTACCGTCGGATTACCGAAATCCCGGGCTGTCCGGTCATTGACCACAACAGTTCCTTTCAGATCCCGTATGACTAATTGACTGGTTCCCGAAATCGGATTCTGGTACGCTGCGTAAATCTCATTACCGTCCGTCACAAGCTGCAGTGAGTTCGGGGCTACAGCCGTATCCAACAGTACCGCACCGCTCCAGCTGCTGCCGTTCCAGACAGAATAGACCGGATTCCCGGAACTGTTCATGTATGCCAGATACAACTGACCGTTGCAGTCAGCCATCGAGATCGTGGAAAACATACGGGAAGGGATCGGTCCACCCATCTGCTGCCATGTCCCCGCAGCCTGATCCCATCTGCGGACACATACATGACCCGATGTGTTGATGTAACTTAAATACAGGGTTCCTGTGTTATCGGCATGCAGATTGACCGCCGATAACGCATCGTTGGCCGCCACTCCTCCCAGCGCCTGCCAGTCGTCTCCGTATTCCGCAAAGTCTACCTGGAATGTGATCTGCGTCTCGTCAGCAGAAACCTGCAGATTACTGATACGCACTCCGCTGTTGCTTCCGTCTGAATAATAAAGCGTATTGTCCGCATAGGAGGCGCTGAGATCCGTACTGCCGTAAGATGTTTCCCCGTTTTTGGCATTTAAAGCCGCTCCAACAGTACTCACTATACAATCATTAGGGGCTGAAACACCGG
>JAIEKC010000351.1:0-2278 GCA_029064505.1 Acetatifactor sp. | reverse complement strand
GTGCTGGTAGTGACATCCAACAAGCTGAGTAAAAAGCTGAGTGAAGTCAGTCTATGGTAAGGAGGAGGAACCGAATGAAAAAGAGGAAAAAAGTCGATGCGCTGGACATCTTTATTCTGTTGTTCATGGTTCTTGTGATCGTTGTGATGCTGTATCCTTTTCTGCTGATCGTAGCATCTTCCCTGAGCGATCCGGTGCTGGTGATGCAGAATAAGGTGAATATCATACCGAAAGGTGTTACACTGCAAAATTACAAGATGATCTTTCAGAAGAACGATATCTGGACATCCTACTTTAACACAATATTGTATACCGTTGTGGGAACCCTGATCGGACTGATCCTCACGGTGCTGACCGCATATCCCCTTTCGCGGAGCAGATTTGTAGGAAAGAATAAATTTTCAATGCTCATTGCATTTACCATGATATTTACCGGGGGGATCGTCCCTAACTTTATGGTGGTCCGTTCCCTGAACTGGATAGACACCATTTGGGCGGTCACGGTACCGGGATGCATGAGTGCATACTATCTGATCGTGACGAGAACATTTTTCGAGTCCATACCACCCAGTCTGGAGGAGTCTGCCAAAATTGACGGGGCAAATGATTTCCAGATCCTGGGAAAGATCATCCTTCCGCTGTCCGGGCCGATCGTGGCAACGCTTACACTGTTTTATGCGGTCACACATTGGAACAGCTTTTTCGGACCGCTGATCTATTTAAACAGTAAGTCGAAATATCCCTTGCAGATCATGCTGCGCTCCATGCTGATCGAGGGTAATATGGCAGATTTTGCAGGACAGGTGGATACCGGGAATCTGATGGTAGCTACCAGTATCAAATATACTTGTATCGTAGTCACATCTCTGCCGATCATCTGTGTATATCCCTTTCTGCAACAGTACTTTGTGAAAGGGGTTATGGTGGGGGCAGTGAAAGGATGAAAGTAATATGGCATCCCGGAAAGCTCTTTGTGCCTGATCTTACGGGAAGAGCATCTGCCGGCCGCGCATAAATATGTGAGCCATACGTTGATCGTATTTGTGTGCAGCCGGCGGGGATTGGACGCAAAGGAGGATGCAGGGAGGTTCCGGGAGGCTGTCAACGAAAAAAGGAGGAGAGATTTCATGAGAAAGAACAAAATCACATCTATGGTCATGGCGGCGGCATTGGCGGCTACAGTCTTAAGCGGCTGCGGCTCAGGCACAGGTACAGGGGAGACGTTAACGGAAAGCGGTGTGCAAACGTTGGAAGATCCGTCTGGGGGCTCTGAGGGAACGGAAAATGAAGGCACCGGTACTTTCACCATTGTGGACGGACATGCCAGAATGAACGAAGAGGTCACATTGACGTATCTCATTTATGAACATACGGACTGGCCTGTGAAAGATGATACACCGGTCAGAGAGAAAATGTTTGAGGCTACCAATGTAAGGATTGAAAGCATTGTGGCGCCGGCAACTAATTTCGACGAAAAATTTAACTCAAGCATAATGGCAAAGGTGCTTCCGGATATGATGATGGGAAATAATATCAACACCTTGAACGAGTACGGCCAAAAGGGTGTGTTTATTCCTCTGGAGGATCTGATCGCGGAATACGCGCCCAACATCAATGCGAGAATGGACGAGAGAGTCAGGAAGATGATCACCGCGGGGGACGGACATATTTATGCCCTGCCGCGCTTCGGGCAGGACCGCCTGAGGACCGCATGGCTCATCCGCAAGGACTGGCTGGATGACCTGGGGTTGGAAGTGCCCTCCACCACGGATGAGTGGATTGAAGTGCTGCGGGCTTTTAAGGAGAAGGACCCGGGAAATGCGGGAGACCGTCTTGTGCCACTGATGAACCGTTCCGGCAGCAGCGTATTTTTGATCTACAGTGCGCCTACCTTCGGGCTGCATCCGGAAAATTATACCAAAAAAGGTGACAGCTATGTGCTGAATGCATATACGGACGAATACAGAAATATGATCGAGTGGTATCGGACGCTGTATGAAGAAGGGTTGTTTGACAAAGAATTCGTTACCACCACCAGTCAACAGTGGGAGGAGGCTGTTTCCGCAGGATATGTGGGCGCTTTTGTGGATTTTGCCAATCGCGCGGATACCTTTACCGCTGTTTTAAGGGAACAGGATGAAGATGCGGAGTTTGTAGTGGCGCCTCCGCCGGTTGGGCCTACGGGAGCACAGGGAGTTCCTTCCTATTCAGATATCCTGACCACAACCTGTGTCTCTGTTTCCAAGGACTGCAAAAACGTGGAAGCCGCACTGGCATG
>JAIEKC010000350.1:0-7165 GCA_029064505.1 Acetatifactor sp. | reverse complement strand
CTATATGGAGTTAAGACGGTAAGAAGGAGGACATACCTTTGCTTGAGATTAAGACGAATGATGCTGAATCTGCAGCCAAGATCATTGTAGTTGGTGTGGGCGGTGCAGGTAATAATGCTGTAAATAGAATGATTGACGAACAGATTGACGGAGTGGATTTTATCGGTGTGAATACGGACAAGCAGGCGCTTCAGCTCTGTAAGGCGCCCAAGCTTTTACAGATCGGTGAGAAGCTGACCAAGGGACTGGGTGCAGGTGCCAAGCCTGAGATCGGTGAGAAGGCGGCGGAAGAGAGTATTGAGGAGATAAGGGATTCCATACAGGGATCCGATATGGTGTTTGTCACCTGCGGAATGGGCGGCGGTACCGGTACCGGTGCGGCTCCCGTGGTGGCAAAGGTGGCGAAGGACATGGGGATCCTTACGGTGGGTGTTGTGACCAAGCCTTTCCGCTTTGAAGCGAAGGCGAGAATGGTGAATGCGTTAAGCGGTATCGAGCGTATCAAGGAAAATGTGGATACGCTGATCGTGATCCCGAACGATAAGCTCCTGGAGATCGTGGACAGGCGCACTACCATGCCGGAGGCCCTCAAGAAAGCGGATGAGGTGCTGCAGCAGGCGGTTCAGGGTATTACGGATCTGATCAATGTACCTGCGGTGATCAATCTGGATTTCGCAGATGTTCAGACGGTAATGAAGGACAAGGGTATCGCCCATATCGGTATCGGCGAAGGCAAGGGCGATGAGAAGGCATTGGATGCGGTGAAGATGGCGGTGGAGTCTCCGCTGCTTGAGACCACTATCACCGGCGCTTCCCATGTGATCATCAATGTGTCCGGGGATATCACACTGGCGGATGCCAGCGATGCGGCCAGCTACGTACAGAATATGGCGGGTGACGAGGTAAATATCATTTTCGGCGCCATGTACGATGCCTCCAAGTCCGACAGCTGTACCATCACTGTGATCGCTACCGGTCTGGAGGATGTGTCAGGAAGCATGCCCGTTTCATCCAGAGCGGGTGCAGGGCAGGCATACAGACAGCCTGTTCCGTCCAATCCTCTCAGAGGTAATGTAGTGCAGCCCGGCGTTTCCCAGGGCGTTCCCGTGCAGCCTGACCCCAGAGCGGTACAGGGCATTCAGAAGCCTGTGGATATCCGGAGCAATGTGGTGGAGAAGAGCCTGAAGATCCCTGATTTTTTGCAGCGTAAGTAATGTTCTGTAAGCCATGTTATCTGTTCGGGACGGTTCGTAAGCGGCGGTGGCCGCCTGTGTACATAACCGGCATAGAACGTGTTTGAGAAATACTTTCCACGGGATGTTCGTCACATTTTGTGGGATGCAGGACCCAATTTGGGAGGCGCAGCGGGACTGCGGTGACCAAATTGGGATGTTGCGGGCCGCAAAATGCGGGATAAAATATACAATAAGTTGGCCGGCAGCTGATCACATACATTTCCGAAATGCTGTCGATGGAAGTTGTACGCTCAGCCGGAAGGATGATACCATATCCTTCAGCCGGGCTTTTTTCTGTTTTCCGCGCGAAATGGCATAGATGCGCGGATTTTTCTGTATTCTCCTTTGTCGAAAAAAAACGTTCATTCCGGTATCGTTTTTGACAAATTCCATGAGACATTCCCTTTATAATCATTGTGAAAAGGATGATGTTAATGCGTTATGAACTGTATGCAGACAGTTTACTGCTGCTCAATTTTGTCATGAATCTGTATCTGCTGATTCTGGTAGACAGGAGTACTCTCCATACTACCACGGGGAGAAGGCTTCTGCTGGGAGCTGCATTTGGAGCTGTCTGCTATTTCCTGCCTTTTGTATGGAATGTGCCGCCAATCTTGAAGCTGTCGGCGGGATTCCTTGGGGGGACGGCCGGAATGCTGCTGCTGGCGTTTCCTGTGAGGGGGTTCAGAATGTTTCTGAAGCTGTTAAAGTACCTGACCCTGTATTCTGTGGGAATGGGGGGAGGCATGCTGCTCCTGCTCAGGGTACTGGGGCGTCTGGGAATCTCTGCCACGGGAATTCTGGCGCTGATGGGGACGGGAGG
Source organism: Acetatifactor sp. (assembly GCA_029064505.1). Taxonomy (GTDB): domain Bacteria; phylum Bacillota; class Clostridia; order Lachnospirales; family Lachnospiraceae; genus Acetatifactor. The sequence goes on along the minus strand of JAIEKC010000350.1, from coordinate 5,107 downwards.
TGTTCTGTTCCTGTTTCTGAGGCACTTTTCAGAGGACCGGAGACGGGAGTCCTGTATATGCCGCGCTACTTTGATCTGCGGGGAAAACAGGCGGACCGTGAGCGCACTGATCGATTCCGGAAACAGCCTGATCGAGCCTGTCAGCGGGAAACCGGTCTCCGTGGTGGAGGAAGAGGTCTTTCAGAGCTTATGCTATAACGCGTCTCCCGGATTTCGTGCCATTCCCTACCATAGTATCGGCAAAAAGAGGGGAATCCTGCGGGGGTACCTGTTGCCGGAATTGCAGCTTGAGATCGACGGTATGACAAAGGCTTTTTATGAAATATATATTGCGGTGAGTACAGAGCAGATATCAGGTGACGCAGAGGCAGACTCCGTAAAAATGATAATAAATCCCCTCCTCCTGAAAGCAAAGGGGAAGAGGAGGCCGGAGAAACGGCAGAATGAGAGGAAATATGATACTGAAGGTGGCAATTTCGGGAAAAATGCATTTTAAAATGATCCACAGGGAGAACCTGTTTCTGGGAAGAACGGGAGAGATCCATTATATTGGCGGGGCGGAAGTCCTTCCGCCGCCTTTGGAACTGGAAAAGGAAAATCAGGTCATTTCGGATCTGGGAACGGAATATGAGGATGCGGCGAAAGCAACCCTGATAGAACATAATCTCCGTCTGGTGGTATACATAGCAAAGAAATTTGACAATACCGGTGTAGGGGTGGAAGACCTGATATCCATCGGTACCATAGGATTGATCAAGTCCATCAATACCTTTAAGCCCGATAAGAATATCAAGCTGGCGACCTATGCCTCCAGATGTATTGAGAATGAGATCTTAATGTATCTGCGGAGAAATAATAAGACCAGGCTGGAGGTGTCCATAGACGAACCACTGAACGTGGACTGGGACGGAAACGAACTGCTCCTGTCGGATATCCTGGGTACGGACGAGGATGTGATCTACCGCGACCTGGAGAATGAGGTGGAGCGAAAGCTTCTGATGCGTGCCATCAATAAACTGTCAGAGCGGGAGAAGACGATCATCAAGCTGCGGTTCGGACTGGGCACTCAGGACGGACAGGAGATGACCCAGAAGGAGGTGGCGTCCCTTCTCGGCATATCCCAGTCCTATATTTCCAGACTGGAAAAAAAGATCATGCGCCAGCTGAAAAAAGATATCAGCAATGATATTTAAATGGAGCTAAATTGATGACAAAGCGATGCATTTTTACTTTCCAAAGCCGGCGTTATAGTATATACTGTTTTTATGGGTATACTATAGTAAATTCTCATGCAGCCGGCGGCACTGCCGCGCGGGATGGTCTGAGGGTTTACTGTGGAGAGGAAGATGCACACGGATCCGCAAAAGGAAGCTTATCCGTCGCACGGCGTAGCGGTAATGGCGGTGGGCAGCGTGCATCAGAGTTAAAGTTTCGGAGCATACTTGCTGTAACACAAAGTTTTACAAATTGGGAAAATATACTGCGTGGAGTTTGCAAAAATGATTCAACGTGATGATATACTGTCCATGGAATATCTGAAGAAGACGGAATTTACCGGATGCCACAAGGGGATGCGGTATCGTCTGGAGAAGGCGGAGGGCGAGGACGGTGAAAAGAAGCTGAAATGCACCGTCTGGCCGGAACCCTTTAATTTCTTTAAGACACCTGACGACAAGAAGGAGAGTGAATTCTTTTTCTTCGGTGAGGACGGTGTCGTGGATGCTGTCGCATGGATGAATGACAGGCTGTTTCAGGAGAAAGAAAAGTGGGAACATGCTGTTGGTGATTGGGATACTTATCAGTGAAGAGAGCTGAGACCGTTTTGAGAGAGGTTTTGGCGTTTTGGTGTACGGGTGCGCTTTCTCGCAGTTTCTGCAATGTTATGCGGATTTCGGTAATGGGGCGCGCCGAGTGTGGAGGATTATTATAAATGTTTTATTATATATGCAGAGATCTGACGAATGCTCTGAAGTACCTGCCTTTTGGCATTGGCGCCGGAGCCCTTTGTTTTTGTACGCTTACGGCATGGAATGTCCGGCAGAGAAAGAGACAGAGAGACAGCATCCCCGTGGTGCAGAGAACCCTTTTTTTTACTTATCTGGCGGTGATCCTGACAATAACCTTCTTCTCCAGAGAGAGCGGGAAAAGTCAGGGGCTGGATCTGGAACTTTTTTCCACATGGGGGATCAATGACAGAAATAATGCCTATGTGATAGAAAATGTTCTGCTTTTCGTGCCTTATGGGGCGTTCTGTCCTCTGGCATTCCGGTACGCGCGGAAATTCCGGAACTGCCTGATGACGGGAGCCCTGACCAGTCTTTCGGTGGAACTGCTCCAGCTGTTCACGGGCAGGGGATTTTTTCAGATCGATGATATCCTGACCAATATACTGGGAACGATAGTGGGATATCTGTTGTATGTTGTAACGGTTAAGATCCAGGTAAAATGGGCTGAAATAAATGACAGATACTCGCGTTCAGGGGCAGATCACCCGTCCGGCAATGATCTCCTGCGATGAACAGCAGCATTCCGGTCTGTTTTAAACCGGGACACGGGAAATTCCATATGATTTCAGTCCTTCTGAGAGTCCAGCAGGCCTTCCGCATAGGAGACCAGCCGGGCTTTATTTTTTGTGCCCAGGCGGCGGTAGCAGCGCAGAAGATAATCACGCTGCTCATCAATGGTACAATTGTCGGGCTGTTCCGCAGGGGAGAGTCCCATGATATAATCCATACTTGTATGAAATATCTCACTCATCCGGATCAGGGCGGCCAGACTGGGCAGATGTTTCCCGTGTTCATAGGCGCTGATCGTCTCCTGGGTGACACCTAACTCTATGCTGAGCTGCAGCTGGGTGATTCGCTTTTCTTTGCGTAGTTCTCTGATTCTGTTTGGCAAAACTGACTCCTTTTACGTTGGGCTCCGCATAGCCTGGAGCCGTCTGTGTGGCATGTTTGGAAGTTGTCCTTAATTATAAAGGATAGTATTGTAAAGAATACAGCTTATATCTATGTTTATGCAGAGAATATAGGATAAAGACATAATGCGGAATGCTTTATGAAAATTATGGTATTGAGCAGTACGATAATATCATTGTAAAAGCAATGTGGCGAGCAATGTGGCGCAGAATCCGGGAAAGGTATATTTCAAACACGCTCTGCCCGGATGCGTGATCAGGAGGAGCATTGTAACAGGAATGGGTTCTGCTGCAAAATATAGTTGAAAATTGTATAAATATAATATATAATTGTAGAAATACAATATGAAACTATATATGGGAGGGGTTGTACGTTGATCAGAATAGCTGTTGCAGATGAAAATGAGGAGTATTTGGATCGGTTGGTCAGTGTGCTGGAAGAATATAAAGATCTGACATTGTCCGTATATACGGACAGAAGCGGTATTGAGACTGCTTTGGCTTCCAGAACCTTTGACATTCTGCTGTTCGATTCCGATCTGTATGACGGACAGACAGCTTTGAAAAAGAATACATTGGCTGTGATGCTTCTTGATGAGGATAAAGCGGTACCGGTGTCCTGTCAGGGCTTTCACAAGATCAACAAGTATCAGCGTATCAGCAGCATTTATAAACAGATCTTAGAACTGTATTCGGAAGTCTGTCAGGATGTGGGTGAGCTTATGGGACGCCGGCCGGTAGTGTCGGCGGCATTCTATTCACCCGTGGGAGGATGCGGCAAGACAACACTGGCGCTGGTTGCGGCTTCAAAGCTTGCCATGCGCGGGTATAAGACGTTTTATATCAATTTTGAGGATATTGCTTCAGAGGACTGTTATCTGCCTCAAAGTGCGGATAAGGGAGTCAGCGAGCTGGCAGGGTTTCTTGGTGCGGATATCAATTTTCCCATGAAGCTGCAGAGCCTGCTGCAGAGTAAAATGGATAATCTGTATTACCTGAAGCATTTTGACAGTCCCAACGACATCTATGAGATGACGGATCAGGAGGTGGAAGAGCTTCTGAGGGAGATCAGCCGGTCAGGATTCTTTGAGTACATTATCGTGGATATGGGAGTGGCTTTGGATGCCAGGGCGCTTGGCATCTTTGAACAGATGCAGAAGATCGTTCTGGTGGAAAAACCGGATGCCATCGCCGTACATAAAATAAAGTGTTTTATGGCACAGACCCATATTTTGAACGCACACGGACAAAAAATGGTGAGGGTGTTGAACTTTGACAACGGTCGGACCGCGGAAACCGACAGTCAGATACCGCTGGCAGGCAGAGTGGGAGGAGTACAGAATCCGGATTCGGCACAGCTGATCACCGTGCTGGCGGGAAATGCCGGTGTGAATTATGTGGATGCCCTGATCATGTGAGGATCGGATGCTTTTTTCAACCGGAGAATGCAGGTTGTGCGGTTCGGAATGTCGCGCACTTGAACTGCAGAGCCTGATCCGATATCCGGTTCGTGTGTTTGTGAGAAAGGAGTTTCGTCGGGGAGGATTGGTATGAGAGACTATTTTACAGAAGAGACCGTCAGGATACGTGAGATGATCAGCAGGGATCCCTCTTATTCGGAGCTGACGGATGAACAGTTGAGGGAGCGGGCGGAGAAGATGATGGAGCTCCGCGTCAGACAGGCGGAGGAATCGGAACCGGACGTGGCAGCGTATTATTCGTCCCTGTCCTTCCGCACCCGGAAGAGTCTGGCGGACAATGTCTTTGAATCTATCAGGGGATTGGGGATTTTGGGAAAGATCATTGCGGACAAGAGTATCACAGAGGTCATGATAAACGGGTATGACACCATATTTGTGGAAAAGGGCGGAAAGCTGGAACAGATTCCGGAGAAGTTCGAAAGTCAGGAACGTCTGCGGAATATCATCACAAAGTTTGTACAGGACATGGGGCGTTCGGTAAATGAGAGCAATCCCATTGTAGATACCCGTCTGGCGGATGGCTCCCGTGTAAACGTGGTTTTGGATCCCATTGCCTTAAATGGGCCGATTGTCACCATCAGACGGTTCCCCGAGGAGGGAATGACAATCCGGAAGCTGATCAGCTACGGTTCCATCACTCCGGAGGCAGCGGCTTTTTTACAAAAGCTGGTGCAGGCGAAATACAATATCTTTATCAGCGGCGGTACCG
>JAIEKC010000035.1:0-2971 GCA_029064505.1 Acetatifactor sp. | reverse complement strand
GGCCGCCATCAATACGGGATCATACACCATACTCCGCTTTTCCATCAACGGGCCCAGCAGGCGCACCAGGATCTTCACATCCACAAAATACGGCCCGTATCTTTCCAGCCACTGCCCCGCCAGGTCAATATCGCCTCTGTAGACCAGATATTTCATCACCGTGCCCCGCTCTTCCATGGACAGTTCATCGCCGGGAATACTCCTTAAATACGCATCCAGGGCCTCCATATTATCCTTCTCATAATAATACTGCAGCACCTTCAGATACAGCTCCCGCTTTACGGAGGCGTCAATATCCGGCAATTGCAGCACTCTCAGAACCCTGTCCAGACTCTCTCCGGAGTCCGGTATGCCTTCCCTGTCGTTCTCACAGAGATACAGGTCCAGTTCCGTGCAGTCCTTCACATGGGGAACCACCATTCTCAGGTATTTTCCCGGAAGCATCAGCTTCTCCAGGGTATACTCCACACTGCGGATAAAACGGTTCTTCCATGCATCCTCCAGCACAATGGTATATTCATTTCCGTACAGCGCCACCCATGTGCATCCGCCGCTCAGGGTATATTCCGCCGGCCGCAGATTATGGGGCTGATAGACGTAAACCTTTCGGATCCTGTCATCCTCCACCCTGATCTGGTGCGCGAACAACAGTCTGGAAAGGGGCTTTGCCGTGGTTTCGTCGATCATGTCAGGACGCAGCAGCCTGTCATAGATGGCTGCCAGATGTCTGTTGATATGCTCCTTCCGGATCTGATCCGGGACAAACCACTCCATGCGGGGCTGGTATGTCCTGCAAAGATCCGGAAGCCTGTCCCTGTTTTTCAGAATATAGTCGTAAAGATAGGCCGCCTGCTCGTAATTCATATTATTCTGATAAGAAAAATACATCAGCACCTGCTTGGGCAGCTTACAGGGCACATTCATGTCCAGCGACAGCATATAGTGCTCATACAGATTGGTGATCCGGAGCTGGGCTTCCACACCGTCCCTGTACCACGGGAAATATTTCCGCCCCGTTTTGCCTCCTTTGATCAGAAAGGTACAGATCTCCTGCAGGATCCGCTGGTCCGGCTTCTTCCGGTACAGACGCTGTAATATTCCGAAGAGGACGGGCGAAAATTCCCGGATGCGCCCGATCTGATACAACAGCTGCTCCGCCACCTCCGCGTTCAGAAAATCCCTCTTTGTCCCATAATTGAGGATCTGCTGCTCAAATCCGCCCAGCTTTCGCAACAGTGCGGGGTTATTGTTCAGGAGGATCAGGGCCTCAATATAGATCACCGGACTGCGGCTGCCGTAATGAAACTGTCTTTCCAGAAACGCCCACTTTACGGCGGCCGACTTATTGTATTCCTCGGACAGATACAGCAAAAGCCAGGCCACGCGCCAGTTGGAGGTATCTTTCTTATAAATATGCTCCACGTCGGAGGTCACTCTGTTGATATATTTCTCTTCACAGTGGATCAGAGTGGTGAGATACAGATAATAGGCGAGCTGCGTCTCCTCCTCCGGTCTCTCCTCCAGAAGCTCCGCCACATGATCCAGTATCCAGCCCGCCTCATTATACTTCTCCTCGGTGATCAGCAGCTGTGCCTGAAAGAGTCTTATGGTGGTGTCATTTTCATTCTGGAGCGCCAGACGCTCCACCAGCTTTCCGGTCTCCTTCAGCCAGGCGGAGGTTCCGATCTTCTTCAGGCGGAAGGACTGGTAGAGCTCCATGATCTGTACCATGCTCTGCTTTCCGGTCAGATCAACGGCCTGTCCCGGCAGCCGGTTACCGGCGCTTACCGTTACCGGAACCGTCAGGGACACATAGGAATTATACAGGAAGATCTGTCCGTAATTTTTTCCTTTTCGGCAAAGCCTGCCGTCCACGAACACCGGCAGTCTGCACCGGTTGCCCAGAAAATCGTTATCCGTCAGCACTTCCTTCTCCGTGAACAGGAAGTCGCCGCTGCATTCTATATTAAGCCTGGTATAACCCCAGCCGTTCCGCACAATACTCAGTTCGCTCTCGATCACGCTGTAGGCATGTTCCCCAAAGTTTTCCTCCAACACGAGCTGCTTCTCTTCCACAAGATACCCGATGCTCTGCTTCTTATTGATCCGGATCAGAAATTCTTCCATGTTCTGTTCCTGTCCGGGATAGACGGACAATCCCCTGTACACATCCGCATACTGAGCATCACTGCCCGAAAGCACAAGGCCAAACTTCGGCGAATAGAACAGCTTGACCGCTTCCTCCCAGCTGCTCTTTGCCAGATTGGCGAAATGGAACAGATTTTTGACAGGGCCCACGGAAGACTCCAGCACCGTATGTTCCATGGAAACCACAAAGGGAAGGTAATACTCGCCCTGATTGCTGACAATATAAAAGTTCCCCTTTACCACTTCCCCCTCTTCCATGTGCTCCCCGTGAAAGCAAAAGGCGATCTCCTCATCCGTACCCACAAATTCCCCGGTAAGGCATTCCATCCGCAGATCGGAGGAAGTCACCTGTCCCGCGGTAAATTTCCCCGTGGGCGCATACACCCGAAAGCTCCCCTCATAACTTTCGCCGTAATGCAGGGAAATATCTATTTTTAAGCATGAAAAATCGAGAGAACCATTCTCGTAATCGAAGTTTCCCTCTAAGATCTGATCGATTATCTTCTGCATTTCATACTCACCCACTCTTCACGTCACGCCTGTGTCTGCATCCTCTTCGCTGTCTGCAACGACGTGGTTTCTAATATCCGCCATCCATACAAAACACCCTATGACTGATTATACCAAATAATCAACCATAGGGCAATTGGTTTTCCGAATCCCGTAAGCGCCGCAGAACAGACCGTAACGGGTCACTCCATATTCAGCTTCTTACTGGTCACATAGTAGGAGACGAAATACAGGAGCACCGCCTCCAAAATGGAGATGGCCATGGAAAGCCATACCGTCATATTCATATAATTGCCTGTCAGCACATTAATGC
>JAIEKC010000349.1:0-7861 GCA_029064505.1 Acetatifactor sp. | reverse complement strand
CATTAATGCTGGTGACTCTGGCCATCTGGCTTATGGAAAATACACTCTGGATCGTGGACGAGATGATATTGACAACCACCAGGATACCCACGTAGCTAACAATAGCCATCAGCACCCTGTGCTTTGTAAACAGCTGTCCGATAGAGATAGCCCCGAAAAGGATGATTATGCTGCAGAAAGACGAGAGCAGCGAGAGCAACAGCATCATCCCGAAATAGCCGCTAACACTCATACCGAAGATATCTCTGAACATTTCATTCATATACCCGATCTCAGGCTCCAGCTCTTTCCATACATCCGCCCAGGTATAACCCGCAGGCATGAATGCCCCCACCATGGACAGCATCAGCACCACAACGGACAACCCGATCCCTATCATCATCAGTACGACCCACAAGCCGCTGTTCAGAATCTTGCTCAACAGGATCTGATGCTTGGACACGGGCAGCGTGTGTGTCAGATATCCTTCATCCGTATACATGGTCCTATAAAAGCGCACACCCATATAAATGATGATCCCGTAATTTAAGCCTACCAGCATGATGATATACACAAACAGAGTTCCAAAACTGAAAAAATCCCATATACTGAGCCCGCTGTAATGGTTGGAATCCGCTATGGCCCGCCACATGGGCGCCTGAAAGGAAAACCATCCGAAAAAGCTTACCAGCACCAGCCCCAGCAGCATCATGCAGCCCACTTTCCACGTACATTTCCATTCATGCTTAAACAATTTTCCTAACATGCGAATACCTCCCTGAAGTAAGCATCCACGGACTTGCCGTGCTGCTCTCTGATATTATCCACCGAAGTATAGAGGACCAGATGACCGTACCGCATGAAGATAACCTCATCCAGCACCTGCTCGATATCTCCGATCAGGTGGGTGGAGATGATCACGGTAGCCTCCGGATTGTAATTGTTGATGATGGTCCTGAGAATATAATCCCTGGCCGCGGGATCCACTCCCGCAATGGGCTCGTCCAGTACATACAGATCAGCGTTACGGCTCATGACCAGGATCAGCTGCACCTTCTCCTTGTTGCCCTTGGAAAGTGTCTTGAGCTTCGTGTCAGGATCAATGTTGAGGCTCCTGAGCATTTCCTCCGCCTTCTCTCTGGAGAAATCCTCATAGAAGTCCACGAAATAGTCCAGTATCTCGCAGATCTTCTGATTTCCCGACAGGTAAGTGCGGTCCGGCAGATAGGCCACATGAGCCTTGCTCTCCACGCCCACATAATGCCCGTTGATCATGATGCTTCCCTGCGTAGGAGTCAGCAGGCCGTTCAACATCTTGATCAGTGTGGTCTTGCCGCTTCCGTTCGGCCCCAGAAGTCCGATGATCTTTCCCTTGGGAAGCGTCAGGGTAATATTATTCACCGCAACATGCTTTGCGTCATAGGCCTTCGTCAGCCCTGTTATCTCAACCAACTCGTTCATAACACCCTCATTTCTGCGCCGCTTTCATGGCCCGGCCGCACCGGGGGATATGCACATAAACGGCTGTGCGACAGACAGCGCGCAGTCACAAACCGCCGTATGAAAATTTGCTTTCACCTTGTGCCACCTTACTTACCTTATAACTATTTTGTGTAATTGTCAATCAGCTCCCTGATTTCTTCTTCCGAATAGCCCAGCTCCTGCATTTTGGAAAAGAAAGCCTCCACATGCTCTTTCGCCATTCCCTTTCTGATATTCCCGATCAGCTCCGTGTCTTCCGTGACATTCCTGCCGTTGGTCCGCTGGGTGATGATCAATCCGCTTCTCTCCAGCTCCACAAAAGCTTTCTGCATCGTATTAGGGTTCACCGCCGCGGCAGCCGCCAGCTCCCTTACGCTTGGAAGCTTTCCGCCGGGCTGATAATATCCGGAAACGATCTGCATCCGGATCCGATCCACCAGCTGCGCATAGATCGGCCTGTCATTATCCAATTCCCAAGCCATCTGCATCCTCCTCTCTTAAATCCGATCATCGTATACGGCAATTTCCGCTGTGCGCCTTATTTGCCGTGCGCAATGTTTTTGTTGTCTGCAAATTTTCGGCCGCATAAAGCATTTTCTGCCGTATACGGCTGAGATTCCCAGAGACTGCTGCCCGCACTTATCACACCATATATCCGGTGTAAAGATTTATCTCATGATGTATTAAATTTATAATACAATAATACGCCAATTCCAACGATACGTCAATACTTTTTTTCAAAACGCTTCCGTCTGTTACAAAAACCGCTCCTGTCTGCCATTTCACAGTTCAAATCCGGCCGGGCACCCTGCAGAGCCAAAACCGCCGTGCACATCCGTCCCGGAATCATCACAAAAACCATGAAAGCCAAACCACCCGGAAATCTTTCACACGACAGATGCGGGAGCGCTTCCCGGAGCAAACAACAGGCGAACACAATCCCAAACTCCTGCATAATATAATTTAACAAATCCATAAGGTATGAAACTGTTCACAAACAGCAATATTTATTTCGGAACAGTTCCGAAGGTCAGCGTATGCCTGAATACAATTTAACAGCAGCCCAGGAGCCTGCTTCTGCTGAAACCGAGACTTCCTACAACGGCTCCATACAGATCAGCGTGGTATCCACCGTGGGGCTGATACCAGTGGAAAACGCCACGGTCACCATCTCCTACACGGGGGATCCCGATTCTCCCTTACATGTACTGACCACCGACAGTTCCGGTCAGACCCCCACGGTACTGCTGCCGGCTCCCCCGCTGGCGCTGTCTCTTGATCCGGAAGCCACTCAGCAGCCCTACTCCGAGTATAATATTTATGTCACCGCCGAGGGCTATGAGCCCGTTTATGTGTCCGGATCTGAAATCTTCGCCGATGAATTTTCCCTGCAGCCTGTCCGTATGGATCCTCTGGCAACCACGGAGGAAGAGGAAAAGAGAGTCATTATCCCGGTGCACACCCTCTTCGGAGACTATCCGCCCAAGATTCCCGAAGACGAGATCAAGCCCATGGATGAGACCGGCGAGATCGTCTTAAGCCGCGTGGTGATCCCTGAATATATCATTGTCCACGACGGCGTGCCCAACGATCCCACCGCCCGCAACTACTGGGTTCGCTATCGGGATTACATTAAAAACGTGGCCTCCTGCGAAATATACTCCACCTGGCCGGAAAGCACCATCTATGCAAATATCCTCGTGATACAGTCTTTCACTTTGAACAGAGTGTATACAGAGTGGTATCGGAACCAGGGCTACAATTTTACCATTACTTCCTCCACCGCCTACGATCAGAAATGGGTATACGGACGAAACATTTTTAAAAATATCGATTATCTGGTAGATACCATCTTTGCCAATTTCCTCTCCCGTCCCGGTGTGCGGCAGCCTATCTTTACCTCTTACTGCGACGGTCAGAGAGTGACCTGTAACGGTTTGAGCCAGTGGGGCTCCAAGTATCTGGGCGACCAGGGGTATTCCGCCATCGATATCATTCGATACTATTACGGCAATGATATGTATATCAATTCCGCGGAAGTCATTTCCGGTGTTCCCTCCTCCTGGCCTGGATATGACCTGACCATAGGTTCCTCCGGGGAAAAGGTACGCCAGCTGCAGAACCAGCTCAACCGCATCGCCCGCAATTACCCTGCCATTCCCACCGTCACCGCGGACGGCATCTACGGTCCTGCCACGGCAAACGCGGTGCGCACCTTCCAGCGCATTTTCAACCTGCCTGCCACGGGAGTCACCGATTATCCCACCTGGTATGAGATATCGGAGATCTATGTGGGAGTTTCCAGGATCTCGGAGCCGGGGTGAACGTGAAGTGATCTGCCAAACTGTTTGTACCGGTGACACCATGATCGGGAGGCTTTTAATACTTGTTCCACGATATCGATATAGCAGAAAACAAGAAGAGCAGGCCCGGAATGATCCCCAGCACACTTCTACATTCCCGCCACGCCCGGCAGATCATGAAGCTACAATTGAACAGTACAAAAACCCCCGGCTGTGTGCGCCGGGGGGGAATCGCCATTTCCGGGGGATGAACTGTGCAGCGGGCCTTATGCCCACCGGCACAAATCATATGCCCCTCTGCAGGCAACAGGATATCAAACTTTACTTATTTTATTTTTTCTTAGAAATTCCTGATATTTCAGATATTTTTTCCATAATTTTTATTGAACGTTTCATGATCTGCATCTTATGCTGTCACATCATGAGAAGCAGCTGATCACCTGTTACCGCAGAAAAGTGGATCTGCAGAAAGCAGTCGATATCCTGCTGCTTTCTGACAGTGAATCTTACTCTTAAGGATCCGGATCCGCTTTATGATATTGCCGCCCCCAGCCCCATCAGTATCCGGCTCTCCAGGAGTGTGTCGCTGGAATCATAGTCGTACTCGATGGTCTGGATATTGACTCCGGGATAGTGTTTTCTGAGAACTTTCAGGATCCCTCTCTCACTCACATGGCTGACCAGGCAGCCGAAGGGATGTGTGATCAGCACATTTCTGCAGCCCCGGTCGATGGCGGATGCCGCCTCTGCCGCCACAAGCCATCCGTCCCCTGTGATGCAGTCCACTCCCACGGTATTCTCCGCCCGCTTTTTCAGCTCTGCAAAGGAATGATCTATGGTAAACCGTCCATGCTTTTCCACCTCCCCATAGAGTTCTTCCTGTACATGCTCCAGACAGGAAACGAGAAGATCATAGCCCTTCAGAAGAAGCTTTCCGCCGCAGTTTACGACATGGCTCCTGCGCTCGCTGTCCATACAATAGATGGCATAGTTCACGAAGCCTCCCATGACGCACTCGCAGCCGCGCTCCTCCAGGAAATGTTCCAGCCCATGATTGCCCAGAGAACAGAACTTCATATAGATCTCCCCGGTGATCCCCACCTTCTGTTTCTTTACACTCCGCACGGGTATCCGGTCAAAGGCATCCAGAATATAGCGGTACATTTTCCTGCGCCCCGGGCCTGCGAGATTCCGGTGGCACCTGATCTGTTCCATCAGTTCCTTTTCCAGTCTCTCCTTCACACGCTCCGTTTCTCCCTGTTCGCACTCATACGGCCTGACCTGCTGGCACAGACTCATGATCAGATCCCCGTAGCACACTGCCGTAACCGCGGAAAGGAGCAGAGGCAGGGTGATCCGGAATCCGGGATGCTTCTCCTGACCCTTATAATTCAGAGAGATCACAGGAATCTGGGGCTGCCCGCATTTTTCCAGTGTACGTATGATGGTGTAATAATAATTGCCCGCCCTGCATGCTCCGCCCGTCTGCGGCTCCATAAAAGCGATCCGGTCCAGGGGATAACGGCCGCTTTCAATCTCATCCAGAACCTGCCCCAGGATCAGTATCCCGGGATAACAGAAATCGTTGTTGATATAGCGCAGAGCTTTCTGCCTGAGCTGCCTGCTGCCCTGCATGATCTCAAAGTGATATCCGCTCCCCTCAAACGCCGCTTTCAGGAAGGGTGACTGATATTCCAGCATCTGAGGCAGCAATATGGTGTGTGTTTTCTTCATTTGTCTGGTAAAAGTCGCCGTGGGGTATTCTTTCATACGGAAGCCCTGCCTTTCTCAAACAAAGATCTTTCTTACTTTCAAAACCGGACACCGGAAAACGTGCCATGTTTTCCGGACTGACTCTGAACCTTTATCTGGATTATACACAAAAAGCAGGCGCTCATACAACCGTCCTGCTTTTCCTGCAACTTCCTGCAACCGTCCTGATAATGATACGAATTGCCGCCATTTCCAATGCATCAATATATCGCCCGTCTCTACGAAACGGCTCCTCAGTACACCGACTCGCCCTTATGCGCCACCAGCGATACACTGGTGACACCCTTTACCTGATTCAGCTCTTTTAGCAGCCCTTCGGTGTCCTTTACCTTGATCTCCATCAGGAAATCCACGTTATCCTTGGTCAGATTTCTGGATTTTACATGATAATGTCTGTCATACTTCCGCACTGTGGCGTAGACCGTGTCCGCGCAGTCGTTATCCGAGGCATTGACCACCAGGATCATGGACTGCCGCACCTCCGGCAGATGATAGAAGACCAGCGCCAGCACGGTGGCTCCCACACACAATATCGCCGCCAGACCTATCATCCCCGCACCGCAGATGATTCCCACACTGATACTCCAGAACATGAAGATCAGATCCAACGGATCCTTCACTGCCGTCCGGAACCTGACGATGGAGAGCGCTCCCACCATACCCAGAGACACAACCACACTGCTCTGGATCGTTATTATGATAGCCGCCGTGATGACACACATCAGTATCAGAGAAACATTAAAGCTTTTGGAATAGAAGGTGTTGACAGACATCAGCCTGTACACCAGAAAAATATAGATCCCCAAAAGCCCCGCCACAAGCAGCGTCAGCGTCAGCGCTCTCATGGACATCTGTGTATTCTGAAAGCCCTGTAAAAAAGATTTCTTGATCACATCCTGTACACTCATAATCACACCCCCATACCCGCCTTTGACGGGTATTAACTTCAGTATTCATGACAACAGAATTCCGCTTTGGAATTCTGTTGTATGGTGGTCGGCCGCCGTTGACCGAAAATAACGCAGCAGAAGACAATCCGGTACTACCGCATGCTGTATTTTCTGCACAGATAATATTTCGAGAAGCTGGTGCCTGAAAGTGTCTGACCTGCTGCCAGAAGCTCCCGAATGGCTCCCGGAAGTCCCTCGTCATATTTAACCTCCAGGATATGACAGTCCTGCGCCAGAATACACCTTCCGGATACCCGGGACTCCAGAAATCTGCCTGTCTCCGCCGAAGACCGGATATTCCTGTCAAACGTGACCCTGACATTTCCCGCCGCATAAACATACGGGGTCCGGATGTACTCCACGATCACCTTCGGCATGAGCAGCCGCATACGCTGCTCCACCAGAAAACGTCTCAACAGTTCCTGCTCAGGCAAAGGCCCTGCCACCGGCCTTCCGGTCATCAGCTGCCGACACTGCTGTGAGGACAAAAGGCAGACTTCCTTTCTTTTCAATCCATGCAATGTTTCTTTACGCTCCAGATGAATGACCTCCGGATTCCCATTATATATCCGGATCCGATACTTTCCCCGACGGTCAACCCCCGCTTCATTTTCATAGAAGCACCGATCGTCATAGGTGTCAAAGTACAAACTCCTGATCGCATATCCTCCGTCCCCGCCCACATGACTGTCAGGCGGACATATATGCCTGATCCGCTCCTCCAGCAGACGCAGCTGCCCTTCGCCGCAGAGAAACTTCAACTCATGACGGTATTGTCCTTCCATTCCGTGCTACTCCTCCCTGTTTGACGCATCTGAAGCCGGGGTGTCCTCCTGAACGGAATTTTGCATTTCGCGAAGCATGTCTGCCATATTTTCCAGGACCTCCGGATCCACCTGGGACAGATCCATATCCAGATTGTTCAGGCCGTTCTGTAATATAATCTCTATATCGATCCATCTCGACTCGTAAGTCACATCCGTCAGAATAGGCAGACCGGATATATAAGGGATGTTCTCTCCCTCCACATACCATCCCGCAAACACTGCCACATAGGTACTGATGACAGGCGGTGCTTCGAAAAAGCATTCTCCCCTTTTCACCTGATAGGTCTCACAGACATTTCCAAAATAGTCCAAAAAGTTTACGGTACAGTAATTATCCTCACCAAGCCAGACATCCTGCAGATAACTTGTCTTCTCCTCCAGAAAACTTGTCAGATAATCCACGCTGGCGCTCCTGTCCGCATAGTAACCGTGGATCCCGCTCCACCTGACCATATCCATCCCCGCAGAAGCCTGAATCGTCTGATCCAGCTCATAAATATCCGCCGTCACTTTATTTTCCACATAGGGCACCATTTTATTCTCGAAT
>JAIEKC010000348.1:0-6634 GCA_029064505.1 Acetatifactor sp. | reverse complement strand
GGATTGTAAACATAATGATAAAGGGAGACAGTAACGACTGGAACTGCGCCACCATGATCAGGTACATGAACGCAACAGCCAGAACCAGCATCAGCACCATCTGCTCCATGGCATCCTCGATCATCTCGTTTTCACCGGAAAATACCAGCTGATATCCGCTGGGGACCGCATAACCCGCCAGTGCCTTCTCCACATCATTTGCCACAAGTCCTACATTATACCCTTCCGCGATCGCCGCAGATACCTGAATGTACCTGGTCTGCTCCACACGATTGATGGAGGTCAGCGCATAAGCGGGCTCAAAGGATGCCAGCTCGGACAGAGGCACTTTCACACTTTCGCCGTCTTCGTCCGTGCCCCTGATCTCAATATCTTCCACCAAAGCCCGTGTCAGCCCCATATCACTGCCGCTCATAACGTAAACACTGTAATCCTTATCCGCTGCCACCAGCGTGGTACTGCTGCTGGCCGCCGCAAGCTTTGCGGAGATCTGGGTAAATACCTGGGCAACCGTCAGGCCATAGTCCACTGCCTTATTGCGGTCTATGAGGACACGCAGCTCCTCTTCCGCTTCCTCCAGTCCGTCATTGACATCCGCAGTACCTTCCACATTCTCCAGAATTGCCGCCACTTCCCCGGCGATCCGCTGCAGAGTGTCCAGATCACGTCCCCGGACCTGAATCGAAATACCGCTTCCGCCCATGGCAGACATATCCATGCTGGAGGTGTCGATCGTGATCTCCGCATCCAGATCCGCCGTCTTTTCCTCGATGATGTCCGCAATCTCCTCATTGCTCATGGACTTATCTTCCCGGGCCACCACATAGATCGCCGTAACATTCTCGGCGCCTCCGGTACTGCCGCCTCCCAGAAGCGACATATTGGAACCGCTTGTCATGGCGCCCACATTCTGAACGTCCTCTATGGAAAGGATCGCTTCCACCACCCGATCGGTCAGAGCCGCCGTTTCCTCCAGTGTGGCATCATCCTCCAGCTCCACACTGACGGTAAGCTGGTTGGAATCCATATCCGACATAAAAGCCGTTCCGTTTGTAAATGCCAGTGCCACACTCGCCGCCAGCAATGCCAGTACCACCACAAACACCACAGGCTTCACCTTAAGGGATACTGCCAGCAGCTTCTCATAGCCCTTTGTCAGACCGGTGAAAAATCTGCTTTCCTTCTGCTCCTTTGTCACTGCCAACACCTTGGAGGACATGGCCGGCACCACAGTCAGTGCGATCACCAGACTGGCAAGCAACGAATAGGCAATGGTCAGTCCCATATCCACAAAGAGCTGTCTGGTGATTCCCTCGGTAAACACGATGGGAAGGAACACGCAGACGGTAGTCAGGGTGGAGGCCATGATCGCACCGGATACTTCTCCGGCTCCCTCCATGGCAGCTTCCCGCACCGAATATCCCTCGCTCCGCAACCGGTATATATTCTCGATGACAACAATGGAATTATCCACCAACATACCGATACCCAGCGCCAGACCGGACAGGGAAATGATATTCAACGTCACGCCGCTGAAATACATACACACTATGGCGGTCACCAGGCTGATAGGGATGGAAAATGCTACCACCACCGTAGGTCTCAGATCCTTTAAAAATATCAGCAGTATCAGAATAGCCAGCCCGCCGCCGAAAAGGATATTGCTGAGAATGGAATCCATCACCAGATCTATGTATATGCCCTGATCCATCAGTGTGATCAGTGTAAGGTCAGGATTCTCATCCATCAGCTCCCCGAACCGGTCAGCCAGCAGGTCGGATACCTCGCCGGTGGAATAACCGGTCTGCTTCTGGATCGTCAGCATGATCCCTGCGCTTCCGTTCACATTCGCATATATCTCATCGGAATTATCCGTATAAAACACATCCGCCACGTCTCCCAGTGTGATCACAGGCACACCGTCCATATGCAGATTCAAAAGCGGCATCGCCTGAAGCTCCTCCACCGTAGACGGCTTGTCACCCACACGGACCATATAGTCAATGCCTTCCTCCGTCACATAACCGGCAGGCATGGAGAAATTCTGTGCCGTCAGGAGTCCTTCTATGGCCTCCACCGTTAAAATGTTGTTCAGATCGGCGGAATCATAAGCAGTCTGTCTTGCGTCCTCCAGCTGTTCCTGACCGTCCTCCAACTGATCTTCCGCATCCTTCATCTGATCTTCCGCGTCTTTCAGCTGATCTGCGGCATCATTGAGCTGAGTCTCCGCATCCTTCATGGCATCCCAGCCGCTGTCGATCTGTTTCTGCGCCGCTTCCAGCTGGGTGTCGGCAAGTCCCATCTGGTACTCGCCCAGAGAGATGGATGCCTTGCCGTTGGCAAATTCAATGGCCGCCGTCATCTCACCCTTTTCAAGCTCTGACAGCCCTGTATTTACCGTGGCGATGGCAGTGTCCAGATCGGTCATACCCATAGCCGACAACTGCTGGTTTATCATGGATGCATAGTCCGCATAGCCGAGACCGGAGGTCTGGGCGTTCAGTGCGGCTGCCATATTTTCCCTCTGGGCCGCCAGGTCCGTCTTCTGGGCTTCCAGTCCGGCCTTTTGCGCCTCCAGTTCGGTCTTCCGGGTCTCCAGTTCGGCCTTTTGCGCTTCCATATCGGCGATCAGGTTACTCACGGAAGACGCATCCTCCCAATCGATGGCAGAAAGGATCTCCTCATTTTCCCCCGCCGCCAGGAGAGCATTTTTAAAAAGTTCGATGGCATTCTTATCCCCCGATCCGACAACCGCCTCAAACCCGTCTTTTATCTGAGAGAGACCGGTTATGGCAGCTTCCAGCTGACTGATCCCCTCGATGATCTGGGGCATTCCCGCATCGATCTGGGACAATCCCGCGTCGATCTGGGCCATTCCCGCATCGATCCGGGCGATTCCGTCCTCCAGCTGTTTCGCCGAGGTCAGGCTGCTCTTCATATTATCCAGCTGTGCCTTCACCGTGAGAAGCTCCGTCTTCTTCGCCGCCAGCTCCGCCGTTGTCTGAGCCTGCGCCGCCGTCAGCTGCTCCTTCCCCTCCGAAAGCGCATCCTTTCCTTCTTCCAGCTTATCCTTATTTTCGTCCAGCTCCTGCTGTCCGTCGATAAGTTCCTGCCTGCCGGCCGCAAGTTCTTTCCGCCCGTCATTCAGCTCTTTCCATCCGTCAGATATCTCTTTCCGGCCGTCTTCCAGCTGCTTCTTGGCGTCCTCCAGCTCCTCCTCGGCATCCTTCATCTTATCGTCAATGGCCGCAAAAATTTTCTCATTCAGTTCATCCACCTTATCCTGTCGGATGATGACATGGACGCTCTCCTCCAGCAGTCCGGTAGCGCTGACACTCGCCACACCCTCGATGCTCTCCAGCTCCGGCATAATGGAATCCTGCACATAAGTGCTGATCTCACCGTTATCCATGCCGTCCACACCCACTGCCGCGATCATGACAGGCAGCATATCGGGATTCAGCTTCATGATAATGGGATTACCCACAGAATCGTCCCAATAACTGCTGATCTGATCCAGGCTTTCCCTGATCTCCAGCGAAACCGCATTCATATCCGCGGTCTGGGCAAACTCCAGAACCACCATGGAATAGTTTTCAGCGGATACGGAGCTGATGCTCTCGATATTGCTGACTGTGGCCATACCGGCTTCCACCGGCTGGGTTACCACCATCTCCACCGTCTCCGGGCTGGCTCCGGGATATGTAGTCATGACGATCACATAAGGAAGACTGATACTGGGCAGCAGATCCGCCGTCATTCTGGTAAAAGACACCACGCCCAGAATAATGGCCAGCACAACGCCCACCAGTACCGTATAAGGTTTCTTCACGCTGAATTTTGAAATCATCTCTCTCACTCCTGCTGTTTATTCCATTGCACCATCCGGTGCAGCTTTGTCACAATCCCTTCCATTCGGGACTGTTATGATCCGCCAAACCGTCCGACCGGTCAGTCGGTTTTTTTACTTCGTAAATTATATGACCTTGACCGTTCAAAGTCAAGGTTCATACAAATTTATAACACTTTTATAATAATTTTTTTATTTTTGCCTTAAGTCGCTGCAACGCGTTATCGGTGGCCTTTTCCTCCCTGCCCAGCACTTTGGCGATCTGGGAATAGCTCATGCCCGTCATATAGAGATCCAATACCTGCTTTTCGAAGTCGCTGAGCTCCGCCTCTATGGTCTTCTCCAGATAGGCCACCCGTTCCTTGTCCAGTACCAGTTCCTCGGGGCTGAGACCTGCCCTGTCGGCGATCAGATCTGCCAGCGAGCTCTCCTCACGGCCCTCCTGGTTCGTGCTTCCCGCATCCAATGGAATATAGGTATTCAAAGGCAGATGCTTCTGTCTCTTTGCCGCCTGCACCGCCGTATACATCTGCCTGCTGATGCACAGTTCCGCA
Source organism: Acetatifactor sp. (assembly GCA_029064505.1). Taxonomy (GTDB): domain Bacteria; phylum Bacillota; class Clostridia; order Lachnospirales; family Lachnospiraceae; genus Acetatifactor. Next base: position 2,230 of record JAIEKC010000348.1, on the reverse strand, counting down.
AAGGTAAAGAAGCTGGCATCCCTTCCCATATCATAATCCCGCACTGCCTTGAACAGACCGATCATACCCTCCTGGATCAGATCGTCGCTGTCCGCCCCCAATATGAACATGGACTTGGCTTTGCTCCGCACCAGATTCTTATACCTGTCGCAGATATAATCCATAATGGCATCTTCCCCATGGCGCAGACGGTCTATCAGTACCTCGTCCGTACAGGAATCGTAATCCGCATATCTGTATGTCACCTTTAACACCCCTTCGATTTTTATGACGACTCTGAACCGTACAGATTTCGTCCTGGTTCCCATTGGCCGCTTCAGCATTCGGACCGGGATCGTGAAATGGGCTTTTTCACAGCAATCTCTGGCGCACGATCTCATATGCCAGGACGCCTGCTGCCACGGAAGCATTCAGGGAGTCGATGTCACCTTTCATGGGAATGGCCGCAGTCATATCACACTTTTCCTTAACCAGTCTGCCCACGCCCTGCCCCTCGCTGCCGATGACAAGGCCCACAGGCCCTTTCAGATCCAGCTGATACATAACGGTTCCGTCCATATCCGCACACACGAACCAGAGACCTTTCTTTTTCAGATCCTCAATGGTCTTCGCCAGATTTGTCACCTTGGCTACCGGCGTATAATTCAATGCCCCGGCGGAAGTCCTCGCCACGGTGGCAGTCAGTCCCACCGCCCGGTTCCTGGGAATGATGACGCCGTGGGCTCCTGCCAGATTGGCGGTACGGATGATAGCTCCCAGATTATGGGGATCCTCAATATTATCCAACAGGAAAATAAAAGGTGCTTCCCCCTTTTTCTCCGCTGCCTCCAGGATATCCTCCACCTCGGCGTACTCATAAGCCGCCGCTATGGCAATGACCCCCTGATGCTTTCCCGTGTCGGACATCTGATCCAGCCGTTCCCTGGTCACATATTTCACCAGAGTGTCATGCTTCTTCGCCTCACGCCTGATGGTCATGACAGGACCATCCTGGCAGCCATCCAAAAGATATAATTTGTCTATCGTCCTGCCGGAACGAAATGCTTCAATGACAGCGTTTCGCCCTTCTATGGTAAATTCTTCGTATGCCATGTTTATCCTCACTTCCATGCTGCTCTATGGGCATAAGCAGCTTTGTGCCCTCTCAGATCTTCATACCTGCCAGCTCAAGCCCCTTCCCCACCAGCTCCAGCACTCTGTCCATGCGGTCTGTCAGGTAGAGATAGCCGATCACAGCCTCAAATCCGGTAGCTTTCATATAATCCGTCACAGAAGCATTTTTTGCGGTAGTGTGGGGTTTGGAATTTTTCCCCCTGCGGTAGACCGCCTGTTCCTCCTCGGTAAGCTTATCCATCAATTCCTGCACGATCCCGGACTGGGCATTGGCGCTGACATATTTTACCGCGGTACGATGAAGCTCGTTTGCCGGGCGGTTTGCCCGCGCCACCACTACCGTGCGGATGATAAGGTCATAGACCGCATCCCCGATATAAGCCAGTGTCAGCGGCGAATACGTCCTGATATCCTGCTGTTTCCCGGGAAAGGTTCCCAAAATCCCCGCCAGCATCCCGTCTGTCTCTCTTATGCCTTCTTCCATTTTACACCCTCGCGCGTATCTTCCAACACAATACCCTTTTCCAACAGTTCATTCCGGATAGCGTCAGCCTTTGCAAAGTCCTTCTCTTTCTTCGCAGCCCTGCGCTCCTCTATCTTTTCCAGAATATAGCTTTCCAGTTCCGCATCCACACGGTTATCCGCCTCCTTAGCCGCATGGGCAGTCGTCAGGTTCAGGGAAAGCACTTCGTCAAAACTCTCCGCCAGAGCGTACTTGGTGGCATCCGTAATATCCGCTTTCAGCATATCATACAGTACGGTGATCGCCATGGAAGAATTCAGATCATTGCACAGAGCCGCCTCAAACTGTTCTCTGTACTCCGCAAATTTCTCCCTGTCCGCTTCTCCCTCTTTCTGCAGTGTGCCGATCTTCTTCACCAGCTTGTCGTAGGCGGCAACCATATTGTCCAGATTCTCATAAGAGAACTCCAGGGGCTTACGGTAATGGGACTGTAAGCAGAACAGCCTGTAGACTATGGGGTCATATCCCTTGGATTCCAATAAGGACACGGTCAGGAAATCGCCCTTGGACTTGCTCATCTTACCGGACTTGTCGTTCAAATGGTGCACATGGAACCAGTAGTTGCACCACTTATGTCCCAGATAAGCCTCGCTC
>JAIEKC010000347.1:0-5592 GCA_029064505.1 Acetatifactor sp. | reverse complement strand
GCACATAGTCAATTTACAAGATAAAATTTATATAAAATGAAATCTTCACTTAATAAATACTGTAGATATGTATGAAAACGTGATACAATGCTACTATATGACACGAATGCGGGAGACAGACAAATACCGCACGGTCATTTGATGACGTGCAGGTTCGGACAGAAAGACGGCGAAAATCGTCAAATAACACAAATCATATGTACAGGAGGAATTCAGTATGCAGAGATGGGCCAGGGCGCTATATCAGCCGATGCTTCCCTTGGGGAAGGATGGAAGGAGGATAACCGCCAGCAAAGAACATATTTTTCTTTCCAAAGAAGCGGCAAAAGAAGGAATGGTGCTGTTAAAAAATGACGATTCGGTACTCCCTCTTGCCAGGGGCAGCAAAGTAGCGCTGTTCGGAAAGGCAAGCTTCGACTATGTGAAGGGCGGTGGAGGAAGCGGTGATGTGACCGTATCTTATACACGAAATCTCTATGAGGGATTGAAAGAGAAATCGGATCATGTGACGGTTTTTGAGGAATTGTCCGCCTTTTACAGAGAGAATGTAAGAGAACAGTATGCGAAGGGAAGCGTTCCCGGTCTTACGGTGGAGCCGGAGATTCCTGCGGCGCTGTTAAAGAAGGCGAGAGCTTTCACAGATACCGCCATTATTGCCATAAGCCGGTTTTCCGGGGAAGGATGGGACAGGAGCGTGCAGTCCTCGGACCGGAAGCTTGTCCATGTGGAGGACAGAAATCTCTATGAAAAGGCGGAAAAGATTTTCGAAAGGGGAGATTTTTACTTAAGCCGTGGGGAAGAAGCCATGGTGTATGCAGTAAAGAAAGCCTTTCCGAAGGTCATTGTGGTCATGAATGCAGGGGGTATGACAGATTCCTCATGGTTTGCGGAGGATGGGGAGATCCAGTCCTTTCTCATGGCATGGCAGGGAGGCATGGAAGGCGGTCTGGCGGCTGCGGAACTGCTGGTGGGAGAGGGAAATCCCAGCGGTAAGCTGACGGATACTTTTGCCAGGCGGCTGGAAGATTATCCCTCCAGTGATAATTTCCATGAGTCTGAAGATTATGTGGACTACACCGATGATATCTATGTGGGTTACCGCTATTTTGAGACCATACCGGAGGCGGCGGACAAAGTGAATTATCCTTTCGGCTATGGACTGTCCTATACACAGTTCTCTCTGGGGAAGCCTTTGGCGGATAGAAAGGAGGATCGGATAGAGATTACGGTATCCGTGAGCAATACGGGAAACGTTTCCGGTAAGGAGGTGGTACAGGTTTATTTCAGCGCGCCACAGGGAAAGCTGGGAAAACCGGCAAGGGAGCTTATCGCCTTTGGGAAGAGCCGTTTGCTGGCGCCCGGTGAGACCCAGACTATGATATTGCGTTTCCGGATCGATGATATGGCATCCTACGATGATCTGGGCAAAATTGCTGGGGCGGCATATGTGCTGGAGCGGGGAGTGTATTCTTTTTACGTGGGCACTTCCGTAAGAGATGCGGTGGCAGCGGAATTCCGTGTGGAAATTCCGGAAGATGTGATCGTCGAACAATTGACTAACAGGATGGTCCCCACTTCCCTGAAAAAGAGAATGTGTGCGGACGGCAGCTATGAGGAGCTTCCGATGAGTGAGCCTTTTGATACGGATGCAAATGCGCTGGAACCTCTGTCGGACAGAGCGGCCGGTTTTGCTCCTGCGGTAAAGGGACATGACAGGTTCCGACTGTGGGGAGAGGAAAAAAAGGTCCATACCTTTGATGAGGTGGCGGAGGGAAGAGTATCCATGGGAGAATTCATGGCGCAGTTTTCCAATGAGCAGCTGGCGGATCTGCTGGGCGGGCAGCCTAACACCGGAGTGGCGGACGTGTTCGGTTATGGCAATGTACCGGAATACGGCGTGCCCAATGTGATGACGGCGGACGGGCCGGCCGGTTTGCGGATCCGGCCGGAGAGAGGGGTCTATACCACGGCATGGCCCTGCGCCACTCTGCTGGCATGTACATGGAATCCGGAATTGACAGAACAGATCGGAGCTGCCGGAGGAGCGGAGGTAAAGGAGAATAACATCGCCCTGTGGCTGACGCCCGCCATTAACATTCACAGGAGTCCGTTATGCGGCAGAAATTTTGAATATTATTCGGAAGATCCCTTCCTTACAGGCAAGATGGCAGCAGCCATGGTCAGGGGGATCCAGAGCAACCGTGTGGGTGCGGCCGTAAAGCATTTTGCCCTGAACAATAAGGAGACGAACCGTAAGAACAGCGATTCACGCGCGTCGGAGAGGGCAATACGTGAAATTTATCTGAGAGCTTTTGAAATTGTGGTCAGAGAGGCGGATCCCTGGTGTATCATGTCCTCCTATAATATCATCAACGGGCACAGAGCGTCCGAGAACAGGGAACTTCTGGAGGATATTCTGCGCGGCGAGTGGGGATTTAAAGGTATGGTGACTACTGACTGGTGGACCGCAGGGGAGCATTATAAGGAAACGAAAGCGGGTAACGATGCCAAGATGGGCTGCGGTTTTCCGGAGAGGCTGCTGGAGGCTGTGGGGAAAGGTGTTCTGAGCAGAGAGGAAATGGAAATCTGCGCAGAGAGAATTCTGGAAATGATCCTGAAAGTGGATTAAACGGAAGAAATTTGTTTTCAGATAATGCAGGGACAATGTGAAAGATAATAACAAACAATTAACAGAGTTTTAAGAAAATTTAATGTTTCCTTTCGTGACATACTATGAAAAATGTGGTATGTTGTTATGAATGGGGTGTCTGACCGGAGAAGAAGGCTTTAATATGGGTCCGGGCGCCGAACACCGGGAAGTAGGTGGCTGTCTGCAGATTTACCATGCAGGCAGCCACCAGAGGTTAGAGCGTGTCCTGACAAAGAGATCGGGCACGCTGTTTGCGGGGATTCAGACAGTGCAGTCCGATGGAAGCCTGAGCAGGGAGGTATGGCCGAATATCAACAAGACACGCTCTGGGAATGACTCCTCAGGAAAGGACTAACGTATGAGCAGGGATACAGATAATGAAATGAGGCAGATTCAGCAGGGACTGGAGGCATTTCTGCAGCAGGAGCTTCAGGAGATGGAAGCGGAGAGAGTGCAGCGGCAGTCAGAACCTCAGCTGTATACCATAGAAGAAGAGAAAGAGACAGAAAAGGAGTTGGACGTCATAGGGAGTACATCCGGAAGGAAGAAAGCGCCTGCCAGGAAACGGGAACGGGAGGATTACTATATAGAGGACTGGGACAGTCCTGACAGATCCGGGAGGGCAGGACAGGGCCGCAGACAACCGCAGGAAACGGCGGCGGGCCGCCGGGCGGGGCAGGGACAGAATGGAACGTCCGGACGCCGGGCGGCACAGGATCAGGAGATGTCGGGGGGACGCCGCACGGGACGGCAGCAGGATACAGCATCAGGGCGCCGGCAGCAGGGACAGGAGACGGCGTCCAAACGCCGACAGGGGCAGACACAGGGGAGTACTTCCAGGCGTCTGCCCAGAGAGGAATATTATGACGAGACAGCAGCTTCCTCCCGCAAAGCAGATAAAAGAGGTTCCCGCAAGGAATCCGCGGTGCCTCCGAAAAAATTCCGGAAGAAGCGGGGCTCCCTGCTGAAAAAGCTTTTGATCACAGCGGTAATCCTGATCGTTCTTGTGGGTGGCGCCCTGCATTTTCTGGTGGGCAATGTGTATGACCGAATGAATTTCGCTCCTATCGATTCTGTTGCCGACCTTCCCATGCAGGAGGATGGCGTGATAAATATTCTGCTGATTGGAAATGATTCTCGTCAAAACGGTGAGGATGGCCGTTCTGACGCAATGATTCTGATCTCTGTCAGCGATAAAACGAAGTCCATTTATATGACTTCTTTGCTGAGAGATATGTATGTGGATATTCCGGGACATGACGGCAACCGTTTGAATGCCGCTTATTCTTTTGGCGGCGCGGAGCTTCTGATGGAGACCATAGAGAAAAATTTGGATATTCCCGTGAACCGGTATGTGCTGGTGAACTTTGAAGCTTTCGCAAAACTGGTGGATGCTGTGGGAGGAGTGGACCTGGAGCTTACCACGGAGGAGTTGGAATATGTCAACGGGTATCTGGTAGAGTATAACATGCTGACCGACCGGCCTCAGGGAACGGATAATATGGATACCTCGAAGCCGGGAATGGTGCATTTGAACGGTCCCCAGGCTCTTGCGTACTGCCGCAACCGTTATATCGGCACAGACTTCGGACGTACGGAGAGGCAGAGAAAGGTGCTTACCGCCGTTATTCAGAAGCTTCCTGCAGCTATGGGAACCAATGCCCAGGAGCTGATCGACGGGCTGATGCCGAACCTGACTACCAATCTGACTCAGACCGAGTGCTATCGATTGAGCCTGATGGCGGGAAAGCTGCTGACCTATGACATTGTATCGGACAATATTCCCCAGCCGAACACTTACAGTAATGCGACCATTCGTAAGATGGCGGTTCTGGAAGTGGATTTTGAGGCCAATATCAAATATTTAAAGGAAAAGATTTACGGTGAAACGGGAGAATGATATACTTATATCAGATAACAGCCTCGGAACACAGGTGTCATGTGCCGCAGGTCAGGAAGAGATTTCAAATGCGGTGGATATTCCTTCCAAAATGAAGGGCATATGATGCAGAACGTAGAAATAGAAAGACGAAGCTGTAATTCGGAAAGGAAGGTAACAGGGAATGGATGGTGTTTTGTTTGTATTTGTAGGTATCATGTGCCTGTATGTTGCGATCAGGACGATCAGCTCACCGGAGCGGAACAAAGTGTTTAACAAACGTCCTATTGATGTGGTTGATGTAAAGAAATATAACCAGTTCTGCGGAGCACTGATCATCGGATTCGGTGTGGCGGCGGAGGTTACTATTGCAGTCATGATGTATACCACCGGAATTTTTAGCACTCTTTGTACAATTGGTATAATCGCGGAAGCGTTACTGGTGGTTTATCTGTATAACAAATTTGAACTGCGGTTTTTGAAGAAGCGCTGAAAGGGGATATAAATTACGGTTTCCTGTGCTGCATACCTGCAGTTTAACAAGGTGTGGTACGGACTGTAAAAGAGATTTGTAAAATGATCCATAATAGGGGAAAAGTAATGACGGTCGCAGTGGCGGCTGTTGGAGTCTGCCTGACGACAGGCTGTACGGATTTGCGGGAAGAGGCATCGGTGGCTGTGCTGCAACCTCAGGCGGTTACGGATATTGCCGTCTCCCCGGAGCCTTCACCGGTATCTGGATCTGTTCCCGCCGCAGAGTCTTCGGCGGAGGGCAATTCCGCATCGGAAGAAAGTTCCGCATCGGAGGAGATGACTTCCGACCTTGTGACGATTACCATATCCGCAGCTGGTGATGTGACTTTGGGCACGCACCATGAACAGGACTACTGGTATTCTTTCAGTCAGGCTTATGACGAGGCGGAGGATGTAAGTTATTTTTTTGCCAATGTCTTTGATATCTTCAGTGCGGATGATATGACGCTGGTAAATCTGGAGGGTCCCCTGACTCTCGCGGAAGAGGCCAGGGAGGGACAGGTTTACAGTATCAAAGGCGATCCTGAGT
>JAIEKC010000346.1:0-5595 GCA_029064505.1 Acetatifactor sp. | reverse complement strand
GCTAGATAGTGAGGATCGCCGGCGGACAGATGCTGGTGGACGGCAGTGAGTACAATGGCCTGGAGTGCAGGGCGAGAGAGCTTTATGAGAAGGTCAACCAGACGGATGCGGACGGTCTCTATGACGTGTACTGGGAGAACGGCCAGAAATTCAACCTGTATAATGCTGCCATGGGGGGTGCGCTGCAGGGACTGATCCAGATGCGGGACGGTAATAACGGTGAGAACTTTGTCGGAGAGATCACGAAGACGGACACTGTCGTAGATGATAAAAGCGGTGCCGTGCACGATACGGTCACCATCCAGGTAGGGAAGGCATACCTTCAGGATCTGAATAAATGTAATCTCTCGGATTCCGGTGGTATCATCAATCTGGGTAATCAGGAATTTTACTATGATTCATGGAGCTGTGAGATCAGCTATGACGCCAGCGGAAAAGCGATCTACTCCTATACCTTTGTTTTATCAGACAGCGAGAAGAATGATTCCAGAGTGACCAATGACCGCGTGGGGAAAGTGGCATCCATCGGTGAAAGCCTCTCCTATCAGGGTATTCCGTATTATATGGAGCAGATGAACGAATGGGTGCGTACTTTCTCTCAGAAGTTTAACGATATTCTGACCAGAGGATATGATTCCAACGGCGACCATGGTTCAAAGCTGTTTACTGCCAACAAGGCAACAGACGATTCACAGTACGAATTTCCTCACGATCCCAACATAACGACGGATGCGGGAGCGGACACTCAGTATTGGGGTGGCAATCGGTATGATACTTTTACTTATGAAGCGTATCTGGCAAACGGGAGCAAGCCGCTGACCGTGAAGGTGGGTCAGGGCACGGAGGCGGAGCAGGACAGCTATTACTGGATGACAGCTAAGAATTTCAGCATATATGCAGCGGTGGAAAACGATCCGAGACGTCTGTCCACCCGATATGACAATGCGGACGGACCGGAACAGAATGATCTGCTGACGGATCTGAAGAATCTGGCTACCGACAAGGATAAGATGACATTCCGCGGCGCTTCTGCGTCGGAGTTCCTGCAGTGTATACTGGCAGACGTGACATTGAATGCCTCCAGGGCGAATATGTTCAGTCAGAGTTTTAAGGATATTGCCAATACCATCGACAATCAGAGGATCTCGATCTCCGGTGTGGATGAGGATGAGGAAGCGGTAAATCTGGTAAGATACCAGAACGGATACAATCTGGCATCCAAGATGATCCAGACACTGACAGAGATCTATGACAGACTGATCCTGCAGACCGGAGTGTAAATGTGTAAATGTTTTTCAAGCCGTCAAAGCGCATCGGCTGAGAATATCCGGGCTGCACACGGAGGGATCCGAAATGCGGGTGTTTCCGGACTTGCAGAGATTGTCTGCGCCGACTGGGTCGGCAGGATTTACACTTTCAAATAGGAAATGAATGCCCGCAAGGCGGGCAGGGGGTATATGAATGAGAATTACGAATAAGATCATGCAGCGTAACAACCTGTCCAATATCAATACCAATAAGATTTATCAGGATAAGCTGAGTACGCAGATGTCTACACAGAAGAAGATAAACAGACCCTCCGATGATCCGGTGGTGGCGATCAGGGCGCTGCGTCTGAGGAGCAATGTGACAGAGATCACACAGTATTACACCAAGAATATTCCCGATGCGGAGAGCTGGCTTAATGTGACGGAGGAATCCCTGAAGAATCTGTCCCAGATCATAACCAATATGATCGCCCGGTGTACAAAGGGCTCCAACGGTGACCTTAAGACTGAGCACAGACAGATCATTCTGGAAGAACTGAAAGCGCTGGGAGAAGAGATCTACAGCACCGGTGATGCGGACTATGCAGGCCGTTATGTGTTCACCGGTTACCGTACCGATACCTCTCTGAGCTTTTTGAAAGAGACCAATTTGAAATATTCCATTACGGAGCAGCTGGGCACGGAGTCCATTGATACCCTGACTTATGTGGATACGGGAAAGCTGTTGGATATCAATACTTCCAACTTTGATACGATCACGCCTCCCATTGATGAAACACAGATCACTTCCACGGAGGTACACCGTATCAGGCTTGCTTATAATGACTGTGATGCCGTTGATGGCCAGGGGAATCCGGTGGCGCCGAAGATTATTTACACCGATCCCACCAGTACGGCCACGCCTCCGGCTACAGTGGAACTGACGGCAACCATGGTGCATTCTTATGATGACCCCTATAAACAGGCTGCTCAAGATAAAAATGCCGTGATATATGTACCGGAGACGGGAGAAATCCTGTTGGGCGATGATGTTTATAAGGATATTATGACGGTGAAGGATCGGGAGGATACCACCACTGCGGATGAAGGTGAGATCAGAGTTGTATATGATAAGAGCCACTGGAACAAAGGCGATCTCCGTCCTCAGCACTATTTCGCATGTACTTCTACGGATGCGGACGGAAAGGAACTTAAATATAATGAAGCTTATCTGAAGGGAAATGTGGAGCGTCAGGCGATCGAGTATGATGTGGGATTCAACCAGACCATCCGTGTCAATTCCACAGCGGACGAATGCTTCCAACCCGGGATCGGCCGGGAGGCGAATGATATTGTTAATGCCATGCAGGACGTTCTGGATCTGGAGGCCACAAAAGCCACACTGGAGAAGCTGCAGAAGGAGAACGAGGGCGATGCCGCCAAACTGAAAACGATTCAGGATCAGCTGGATGCGGTCGACAAGGCATTGACTTATGCGAAAAAGAAGGAACAGAGCCTGTTCGAGAGAGGGATCACCACGTTCCAGAAGCATCTGGATGATTCTAATCTGTGTATCACAAATTGCGGTACGCGGAGCAGCAAGCTGGCTCTGATCAAGAACCGCACGCAGAATCAGAAGACTACCTTTGAAACTTTGAAGAGTGAGAACGAAGACGCTGACATCACGGAGGTTGCGATCAATCTGGAGAGTGCGGAGCTGACTTATGAGGCGGCACTGATGGCAACCGGCAAGGTAATGCAGACGACGCTGCTGAACTTTATTTAGGCGGGGTTGAAATTTATCTTGGGCCGCAGGTGCGGCAGAATGAGAGGAACTATGAAGATCAACACAAGATTATTTGGAGAAGTTGAGATTTCGGATGATAAGATCATTATCTTTGAGAATGGTATTATCGGATTCCCGGATATGAAGAAATTTGCGCTGATCCACGACGAGGATGCGGGGAAAGGAGCGGGTATCCGATATATGCAGTCTCTGGATGAGGCTAATTTTGCCATGCCTGTTATGGACCCGCTGATCGTAAAGCCCGATTATGACCCGGAAGTAGACGATGAGCTGTTGGCCGGTTTGGGACATGTGACAGAGGATAACCTTCTGGTTCTGGTGACGGTGTCCGTACCCGGTGATCTGACGCGGATGAGTGTAAATCTCAGGGGGCCCCTTGTCATTAACGTGGAGACACATAAGGCCTGTCAGATGATCATTGACAGCAGTGATCTGCCTGTGAAGTTCCCGATTTATGAAATCCTGCAGAGCGGAAAGGCGGGTGTGTGAAATGCTGGCATTATCCCGTAAAAAGAAAGAAGCTATTGTGATAAACAATAACATAGAGATCACGATACTGGAGGTGAAGGGCGATCAGGTGAAGATAGGTATTGATGCGCCCAAGGAGGTGTCGATATACCGCAAAGAAGTATATCTTCAGATTCAGGAAGCTAACAGCGAAGCTGTCAGCGCGGAAGGCATGGATGCATTGAAAGATCTAATGGGATAATTTTACATTATAAGGAAGGTTCGCGGAGCGGATGAATGGAAGGAGAATGCAGGGAGGCAGAAAAAAAGAGTGTCTTCCTGTAAACTTTTTGGGGAATTATCCGATAAATAAATTAGATACGCACCCGAATAGGAATGTTCAAACAAAGCATGGTGGTGTCGTGAAACAGGAAAAATAAATAATCACATGGAGGTGGAGAAAATGGCGATGGAACCAGTTTCAAGCATTATGACGGTACAGGCACAGGGAAGTGTAGTACAAAAGCCGAAAGCTCCTGTACGGACGGAAAAACCCGAAAGCACATCCAACAGTGTGCAGACTGCAGAGCAGATCGATAAAACGACCACTGTTGTAGAGAATGCACAAGAGAAGGGGCAATCCGAAAATGGCGGGCAGGGAAAAGAACAGCAAACCAATCTTGAACAGATCCGCAAAGCAGTAGAAAAATTAAACAAGAATTTGTCTGAATCTGAGGCAGTGTTTGGTATTCATGAGGACACAAAGCGTGTTACCATTAAGATTGTAGACAAGGATACCAAGGAAGTCCTCAAGGAGTTTCCTCCCGAAAAGACCTTGGATATGATAGCCAAGGTGTGGGAATTGGCTGGAATGATGATAGACGAGAAATGTTAGGAGGTTAGCAAAATGGCACTGAGAATGAGCGGACTGATGTCCGGTATGGATACCGAGAGTATCATACAACAGTTAGTGGAGGCGAAAAGCGTAAAGGTAACGACTGCTAAGAAAGCCCAGACAAAGTTGAGCTGGAAGCAGGATGCATGGAAGGAGCTTAACACCAAATTAAAGAATCTGCAGTCGAAGTTCCTGAGCAACATGCGTTTTAGTACTTCTTATTCCAAGAGAGTAACCAAGGTATCCAATCCCAATGCAGTCAGTGTGATCACCGGAGAGAATGCGGTGAACGGCGTACAGGAGCTGCAGGTGAAGCAGCTGGCTAAGACGGCTTATCTGACTGGCGGTGTGGTGAAGACTACTGCGGGGGATGAGTCTGCAACTGCATTGACAAAGATCAGTGATCTGGACGGATTTACCGGAGAAGGTAAGATTAATGTGACCACAGGGAATACTTCCGTGGATATTAATATTACAAATGATACTACGATCTCCGATGTCCTGACCCAGCTCAAAAACGCGGGACTGAATGCCAGCTTTGATGCAAAGTGGCAGAGATTTTCCATCAGTGCTAAGGAACCGGGGGCGGCAAATGACTTCAGTATTACCGCGTTGGATGACAATGGTGAGAATGCCCTTTCAGCCATGCAGCTGAAGGTAGATCTGAAAGATGATCCGGCGTCTCTGGCGGAATATCAGAAATATGCAGGATATTATGTGGCTGGGGACAGGGTTGCGACTCTTGCGAATATGAAGGGGATGATCGATCAGGATGTGGCCTCCAGAACAGAGTTATATCTGAGCCAGTACAAATCGCTGACTGCTTCCCGGGATGCGGCACAGAAGACAATTGACGAGATTAATAAAAAGTATGCGGATCAGGGCATTACGTTAGGAACGGCGGAAAGCTATAATACGCTGATAGAAGCAAAAAACAAAGAGATCGCTGAGCTGAACGAAAAGCTGAACGCGGCGGATTCCCCTCTTACAGAGGCAGACAGAGAAGCGGCTGAAAAAAGGATTGCCGATCTGCAGGAAGAAGTAAAGGATTTGTCGGAGAAGAAAGCGGATGCGGAGTCTCTTGCTGCAAATCAGGAGTCTGTGACAAAATTGAATGACCAGATCGATGAGATTGCCGGTGCGAATGGCTATATCACTGTCACTATGGGGACGGATGCTGACGGGGAAACAACATACAC
>JAIEKC010000345.1:0-5478 GCA_029064505.1 Acetatifactor sp. | reverse complement strand
GGGGAAGTCAGGAAGGCTTGCTTGAAACAGGATACGGCGGTGCGGCAGGAGGTGCCGGGGGCGGAGGAGGTTACAGAGGCGGCGCTGCGGGCGAGTGGATCGTGCATCATCACACGGATTCCTGTTACAGGAATTCCGCATACAATGGCCTCACAGGAGCCGTGGTGCTCGATGTGGAAGACAGGCATGTGGATGTGGGACACGACTGGGATGAGGGCGAATGTGACGACTGCTATCAATATGCTCTGGAGAGAGCGGGAAACAGGGGAAATCCGATTCCGGTGAGAGGTAATACTTCTGTCAACATACAGGCAATGCTGTGGAAGCAGATCTGTCGGGGCGGTGAACTGTGGCAGGATTCTTACCTGCGCGTATATGATCAGAACGGAAGATGCTTTTTCAGCCGGGATCTGAGCAACATTCTGCACAGCAGCGGGGTACTGAGAAAACAGATCATTGACCGTCAGAAGAGCGCCTGGGAACAAAGTGGGACAAATGTACTGTTTCCCCGATTCCATACGGAATTCGTCTGGTGGCAGCAGGAAAAGGATGATGATGATAATGATAACGGCGGATATGAGCACTGCTGGTCGGTCAGAAATGACGACGGGACCTCGGAGGTCATGGGCAGGTTTAAACGAACGGAAGACGCGCCTGTCGTAAATCTCTGGGGAAAGGACAACAGAGGAGAGGGAGACTATCCGTTGTTTCCGGACCTGAATTTTTACGAGACCGGTGACACCGGATATCATTTGGAAAATACGCCGTTGTTTTTTTTCAGAAATAATGCCTGCAACGAGTCGGGGGTACTGCTGAACTATACGGCAGACATACCGGCAGGTACCACCGGAATCTATGTGGAGGCATATGCAGTGGGAGAGTCTGCCGTCTCCCATGACGTGGTGTTCGCTTTGATCACCGATATTACATTGCAGGGAGGAAGAGAGGTTGCGTGTGGCATGACTGAGGGACAGATCCTTTCTTCCAGGCCATCCTATGGCGGCAGCAGCTATGTCAATGAGGAATATGCATATTCATACACAAAACAGGCGGGGGTGCAAAAGGGTGACGGCAGTTTTGACCTGCAGTCGGTATCGGTCGGATTCACGGAAGAGCATGACCTGAAAGGAGTGTGGGCGCCGGATCTGGCTTCACCGGATCCGGTGGATGCGAAGCGGACGGAAAAGGAAGGACTGGCGGCGGGAAAAGTCTTTGTGAGGTGGCAGGAGCCTGAAGACCACGGGACAGTCTATTATCATGTGGCGGAATCTTACTTTGCAGGCAGCGGCGGGGCTTTATGCCGTTCCAATGAGACAGTGGATACATTGACATCCGGTGTGAAAGGATACTATTACTGTGTGGATGGGAATCCGGACACTGGAGTGACTGCGGCGGCAGAGTATACGGAAGAGCCCGGAGTGACGGTCCGGGTGGGAGATGAACTCTGTTATCTGCATCTGGCCGTTGTGGATGTGGCAGGCAATATGAGTGGAACCACACATATTCCGCTTGATGCCGATGCGGCGGCGCGGCCGCTGCATACGGAGCAGCTTTCCATTGAGGCGGAGGAGGAGAATATTTATCCCGCGGGAGATCGAAAATGGTATGTCCGCAGTGACGGTGAGACACCTTTTGTGCTGCGGCATGGCGGATATATTGACGGTATGGCAACGGAGAATTACCAGATCAATCATGCCATATTTATTTCCGCGGACCGGGGGGAACCGGTTTCCGCTTATAGCTGTGTGTCCATACAGAATCAGCCGATCTCGTCCGAAAGTATCCGGATTCCGGACAGACTGTTGAATCTTTCGGCGGATAATGAGACGTTCCTGACCTGTTATCCCTTTACGCAGGCTTCCCGCGGAGACAGAAACCGCAGGCTGTCCGTGAATCAGGGATACACATTGTCAAAGGAGGCATCGGGAAAGCAGATCGAAGTATATCCCAGAGTGGGTGCAGACTGGAAAGGAGAGATATTCTATTCGGCGCAGGAGGAGGACAGGCAGCACGGACTGACGTTGATCGGTGACGGAGAACCGCCTGCGATCCGGGGAATGGAAATCCTGCAGGATCTTTCCCTGATCGACCGCAGAGTCAGTGCTCCGGTTCTGAATCTGACCGCGGAGGATGCTCTGAGCGGTGTCAGGGAGTTCTATCTGATGGTCTACAACGCGGACAATAACTGCAGCCGAAAATTTGTCCCTGATGAAGCAGGGGTGATACGGGTAGAGCTGACGACGGATGACCCGCTGTTTTCAGGGGATTTTACGGCGGTTGCCTGTGCGGTGGATCATGTGGGAAATAAAAGGACTGTTTCCGGGGAGACCACGGAGTTTGGACTGACGGCACAGATAGAGAGGATCCTGTCGCCCCATGATCCCGTCTTCCAGAATGGCGAGAGCGGTATGCTCAACATTGCGATCTGGGGATATCCCGACTATGTGGAAATAGAATTCCCGGCGGAGATGACGGAGCAGAATCCCGAACTGAACCGGCGAATCGTGTATACGGGCGATCCGCGGTATTGTCAGGAAGAGGCGATACAGTTCATGATTCCCCTGTACACTCCCGCCAATGCGGATTATACGGTCACGGTCAGAGCTTACAAGGGAGACAGACAGTTGGAACAATACCCGGAGCTCAGTGTGGTGGAGGTAAGCGGAACGGTTCTGGACGATTTCCGCACCAGACTCCGATGACGGCGGCTCTGTGGATCATTCTGTGGTGCAGTCTGTTGTATGGCTGCATCACAGATATTAAAAGTCAGCTGGTATACAATTTTACATGGTGGTTCGGCGGTCTGGCAGCAGGAGGGCTGTTGTGGGAAAGCCTTTGCGCAGGGCAGGCGGCAACTGTACTTGGGCATCTGACTGTTTATATGGCACTGCAGCTTGGGCTGTTTGCCCGCATGTACGGGAGAGCGGACTGTTATGCCTTTTGTGTCTGTGCCATAGCGGAAGCGTCTCTTGGAAAAGGTTTTTCCGATCATCTGGTATTGATGCTGCTGGCACTTTTTTTACTCTTCCCGGTACAGCTGTTGAGACGGAATATTGCGAGAAACGGCAATCTCAAAAGGCCGGTGGCCTTTCTTCCATACATAGCAACCGCTTTTGCTTTGCATATGATCATAGCGGTTCAGCCGTAAGCAGGTTCATAATACAGATCTGACGCAATTTTGACTTTGCGGGCGGGGCTGTCTGTACTGCTACGAAAGTCACTATGTTTATGCATAATTATGCAGAATCCGGTTGCTTTTTTATGCAAAAAATGCTATATTGATTCAAGCATGCGGCGGATGTCATATTGCTGCGTCAATGTGTGGGGCACGAGGCAGTATCCGGATCATTGACAGAGCAATGTATTGGAAATCAGGTGACATGGATCGCTGCGGAATGGAGGAGATCATTATGAAGAAATTTATGGCAATGTTAACGGCAGCTGTTGTGTGTATGGCAGCGTTTTCAGCCTGCGGTTCGGACGAAGCTCCGGCAAATGCGGGTTCCCAGGGGAGCGGTGAGGGCTCTCAGGCAACGGGAGACAGACCGGTACTGGTGGTTGGCACCAACGCGGAGTTCCCTCCTTTTGAGTATGTGGGGGATGACGGGGAACCGGACGGCTTTGATGTGGCGCTGATCAAGGCGATTGGTGACCGGATGGGCATGGATGTGCAGATGGAGAATATGGAATTTGATTCACTCGTTTCCGCTATCGGTACGAAGATCGATGCGGCGATCGCGGGTATGAGTATCACTGAGGAACGTCAGGCGGAGGTGGACTTCTCCGATGAGTATTATGAGGCGGTCCAGTACGTTGTTGTCCCCGCAGGATCCGATATTGCTGCGGCTGCGGATCTGGAAGGCAAGACCATCGGCGCACAGCTGGGAACCACCGGCAACAATATCGCAGACGGTATAAAGGACGCAAATGTACAGACTTACAATAAGGCAGTGGATGCGGTGAATGATCTGGTAAACGGCAGAGTGGATCTGGTCATCATTGACAAAAACCCCGCAGAAGTTTTTGCGGCGCAGTTCTCCGGAAAGGTGGAGATCATTGACGGCGCGCAGTTTGCGTTTGAGACTGAATTTTATGCGATCGCTCTCCCCAAGGGCAGCGATCTGGTGGATCAGGTGAACGCGGCGCTGGCGGAGCTGAAGGCGGACGGAACGTTTGACGCTCTGGTGGCAGAGTATATCCAGTGATCGCCACGGCAATGTACCGGTAACCATTGGCTTTCTGTCCATACGGGTGAATGCTGTGAGAGTGATATGCCCCGTCGTTTGCGGCGGGCGTTGATTTCCGCGGGTAATGAATCAGGCGGGCATGTCTGCCTGCACATTTGACGAATGCCGCGGGGGACTTATGTTATGATCGATTTGATCTGTGTTATGAGCGTTCCGGCAGCGCTGATCATGTCCTGCCATTGTTTGCAGTGAGGTACAGTGAGGAATTGATCTGGAGTCTGTGGAAGCGGACAGGGGGGATGAGGATGAACACGGAAGATAACAGGGAAAAGAAGAAACACCTAAACAAACTCTTTATGTACGGCTGGAGAATTTTGTTTGCCATTGCGCTGGTTATGCTGATCTGCTGGGTTGCAGGTGTGGTATGGCGAGTGTTTAACGGAATGGGAACGGATGGAAATGGAATTTTTGAGACGCTGGGTGATACCCGCTCCGGTGTGGTGAGTCTGGTTATTCTTATTGGGGTGGCCATTAAGTTTATCACCTCTATTCCCGAGGATGTCCGTGAAACAGAATATAAAGAGCAGAAACGCTCCGATAAGTATGAAGCGTTTCTGGGTGAATACTTTTCCGGTGATAAGGCAGTCCGAAAGGATATGCTGCGTGTTCTGTGGCTGATAGATGAGGAGCATTATTCCACAGCCGACGAGGTATGTGTCAGACTGCTGGACAGGTGTTCCGCCCCGGAGGAACAGGCGGCCGTTCTCTATTGCAGGATGCTGTGCAGGGAAGAGATGGGTTACACGAAAGAAGCCATTGCCTGCGGTGAGAAAGCTGTATCTCTCAGAAAGGGGTACATGCCCGCGTTAGTGAAAACGGCACAGCTCTGTATTAAGCTCAATAAAATGATGGCTGCGGAACAGTATCTTCTGGAAGCAAAGGAGTGCGGCGGGCAGGAACTGCCGGTAGGCATTATGCTTTATCAGGTTTATATGTCCCAGAATCGTCATCAGGAGGCGCTGGACGCCGCGATGGAATGTGAGGAGCTGGATCCCCATTCCGGAGAGGTCGCCGCCTGTGTCTGTCGGGCCGCTCACAAATGCGGAAGATCTGATATTGTGAACTCCCGCCTGCAGAAGTGTGCGGGGGAACATTATGAGGGTTATGCAGCTCTGAAAAAGGAAGTGCGGGGCTATTGATTTCGGTTTTTTTGAGGATAATGGTTGTGCCATTATCCTCTTTTTGGTATTATTGTATTTGTTGAATTATGGAAGCTATATGGGTTGTGAAA
>JAIEKC010000344.1:0-4713 GCA_029064505.1 Acetatifactor sp. | reverse complement strand
CGATGAAGCCGTGAGACAGGAGGAGAAAAACAGGCTGACCGCACGTTTTTTTCACCCCGTGATGAAAGAGGGGATCATTGTTTTTCCGGAGCCGGAGGAATGTACGATCCGCCGGATCCTGGCGGACCGTAAGCCGAAGAAATTTGATCTGAGTAAAGGGGATATGATTCCTGTGGGAGGAGGTGCTTTGGATGAGCTGGCTGAATGACTTATATCTGACCTATGAAGCCTGTAAGAGTGAAGCAGGTCTTGTCAGGGAGGATCAGCCCCTTCTGCTGCCCATAGCACATCTGACCCAGAATGCCCAACTGGACGTGGTTCTGGATGATGAAGGGAATTTCAACAGGGCTTACCGGGTGGATAAGAAAGAGGCGGTCACTGTCATCCCGGCAACGGAAGATTCCGGAAGCAGGAGCGGCAGTGCTGTGTTTCCGCATCCACTGGCGGATAAGCTGGAATATATCGCGGGAGATTATGGGGATTTTGTACCCGGCAGCAAAACGGAAAAGTATGAAAAATATATTGCGCAGCTGGAAGAATGGGCGCTTTCGGAGTACAGTCTGCCGCAGGTAGACTGTGTATATCAGTATCTGCGCAGGGGTAGCCTTATGCATGATCTGATGGATGCCGGAATGTTTGTTTTTGAAGACGGGAAGATACTTGCGGAAAAGCAGCAGGGGGTATCATTCGCGGACTGGTTTGTCCGGTTTTCGGTTGAGATGCCGGGGCAGGCGGAAAGCAGACTGTACTGTGACACACGGGTCTTTGAAAGCTACATACAGTTCTATTTGTCCCGGCAGGAACGAAAAGAGCTGTGCTATGTTACGGGTGAAATGGTTCCCTGTTCCGAAAAGCACCCGGCCAAGATCCGGCATACCGGCGATAAAGCAAAACTGATATCTTCCAACAATGCATCAGGTGTTCTGACCTTTAAGGGAAGATTTAATGAAAGCAGCCAGGTGGCGTCTGTGAGTTATGAAATATCCCAGAAGGCACATAATGCGCTGCGCTGGCTGATCGCAAAGCAGGCATGCCTGAGAGTGGGGGAACAGGTCTTTGTGGTCTGGTCTGTGGAAAATCCCGAAATGAATGATCCTTTTGCACAATTTTTCGGCGGGGATGCCAACAGCGCTTCTACCAATGAAGCATATGCAGCACAGGTCAGGAAAGCTGTCTGGGGAACGGGCAGGGAGCCGAAGATTGACGAGCATGTTATGGTAATGGGGGTGGAGGCTGCCACTACCGGCCGGCTGTCCATTCCCTTTTATCAGAAATACGGAGCGCAGCAATTTCTTCTAAATGTAGCAAAGTGGAAGGCGGAGGCCTGCTGGGTTATCAGGCCGAAAGACCGGGAAGCCGTCATCTGGTCGCCTTCCCTGACAGATATTGTGAAACTGGTGGCGGGAGATAAAAACGATAAGCTGAACAAGAGCATGCGGGAGCGAATGCTGCCCTGTATCGTGGAGGGCAGGAGACTGTCCTATGATGTGGTTTTGGCCGCGGTGAAGCAGGCCGTCAATCCCATGCATTATGAGAACTATTGGGATTGGCATAAAGCAGTGGCGATCACATGCGCCCTGTTGAGAAAATGGCAGATGGAGAGAGAGGACAGAAAGGAGGGACACCCTATGGGGTTAAATGAAAAGAGTGAGGACAGGAGCTATATTTTCGGGCAGCTTCTTGCCACGGCCGAAATGCTGGAGAGAAGCGCTTTGAGCATGGGAGGCGGAAAAGAGGCCGTAAGAAATACGGCGGCGGAAAAATATTTTGTCCGATTCCAGAGATATCCGGTGGAAACATGGAATACCATAAGGAATCAGCTGAATCCTTATGTGATGAAGCTTCGGGCGGCGGGCAGGGAGTATTATATTGACCGGATGGATCAGCTGACGGCGAGGCTGGAGCTTGTGAACAGGGACAAGCTGGAGCCTACATTTTTGCAGGGGTACAGCTGTCAGATCATGGAATATCGGGGATATTTTAAGAAAGAAGAGCATGCGGAAGAAGAGGGAGAAGCGCAGCCTTATTCTTAGAATTGTCAGATTCTGTCAGAGTGACTGATGACTCCTGGAAGAGGTGAGAAATTCCCAATAAGAAGTTGCTATACTCCTTATTGGAGATATGACAGGAGTGTGAGGAGAAGTTGATTATACCGGGTGCACAGACAGAAGCCAAATGCTGCAGGCGGAAACGGACATTAAAGACAGTGCTAAAACGTAGGTGAAAAGATACCATAGTGCAGAGTGTACAATACATAAAGAGCACATGGCAGAGCAGTTTTACCATATATGACAATTGAACAGGAGGTTAAGCATGAGCGAATTTACAAACAAGATTGATTTTGCGGTAGTATTCAGTGTAAAGAATGCAAATCCAAACGGGGATCCGTTAAACGGAAACAGACCAAGGGAAACCTATGACGGTTTCGGAGAGGTATCAGATGTATGCCTGAAGAGGAAAATGCGGAATCGCATGATAGATATGGGATATCCGGTATTTGTACAGTCGGATGACAAGAATGTTGATGGTATCAGAAGTCTCAGTGAGAGAGCGGGTGCTGCTCCTGAATTGAAAGAGGCGGGGAAAGATAAGGACAAATATGCGTCAGCCGCATGTAAAAAGTGGATGGATGTCAGAACTTTCGGACAGGTATTCGCCTTTAAGGGCAATGGTTCCGACGGCGTTTCGGTGGGCGTGAGAGGGCCTGTTTCCGTTCAGACTGCAGTCAGCGTCGTGCCCATCGATATTTCCTCCATGCAGATCACTAAGAGCGTCAACAGTGAACCCAGTGAAAAGAAATCATCTGACACTATGGGAATGAAGCATAGAGTGGATTTTGGAATGTATGTCACCTACGGCAGCATCAATCATCAGCTGGCAGAAAAGACAGGCTTTTCGGATGAGGATGCGGAGGTGATCAGGAAGATTCTGATATCACTTTTCGAAAATGACGCGTCTTCGGCAAGACCTGAGGGTAGTATGGAGGTATGTAAGGTTATTTGGTGGAAACATAATTCTTTTCTGGGACAGTATTCCTCCGCAAAGGTACATAGAAGCCTTCAGGTACGGAAGAAACCGGAGGTGGATATCCCCAAGAGTGTTGATGATTTTGAAATTACGGTAGAGGAAATGCCGGATTTAAAGGCTGAAATATATGATGGAATCTGAATACAGGGAAGAAGATTTTTTACAGCTTGCAGGGTTGCAGCATTTTAGTTTTTGCAGAAGACAGTGGGCGCTGATCCATATAGAACAGCAGTGGGTTGATAATGTGCTGACTGTAAAGGGAAATATTTTTCATGAGAAGGTGCATGACGGGTATTCCTCAGAGAAAAGGAAGGATATCATTATTTCCAGGGGAATGCCTGTACGTTCCAGGATGCTTGGCATAAGCGGTGAATGTGATGTGGTGGAATTCGTCCGGGCAGATACGGGGGTTACGCTGTCCGGGAGAGAGGGAAGGTATGTATTGTACCCGATTGAGTATAAGAGAGGCAGGTCAAAGATAACGGATGAAGACAGAATGCAGCTGACGGCGCAGGTGATATGCCTGGAGGAAATGTTCCTCACTGAAATACCGGCGGCGTACCTGTTCTACGGAGAGACACGAAGAAGAGAGCGTGTTGAGATCACGGAAGAGCTGAGAGCCGAGTGCAGGAGGCTGCTTCAGGAGATGCATCAATTCTATGAGAGAGGATATACCCCGAAGGTCAGGAAAACAAAAAAGTGTGAAGCGTGTTCGCTGAAAGAGATCTGTCTGCCTAAATTGGAAAAGAGAAAAAATGTTGCAGCCTATATTTCTGAGTACACGGAAAGTGACAATTGACAAAACGATGGATTGGAAGGGTGTATCCTGGCGAGGTGCCTGAGAAGGCCTTCTGCAGTATACGAATTGATTGTGTTGCTGCCGGTTGCACGGGGGAGAGACATGATTTGAGATGTTGTGTAGTGGCATAAGACGGATAAATCTGCATGGGGATCAGGATCTTAGTATGGAAGTTTGATTTGCGGAAAGGATGTGGAGGATTGAGGAAACTGCTGAATACACTATATATTACATCCCATGAGTACTATCTGTCACTGGATGGTGAGAATGTGGTTATAACACAGGGTAAAAAGGAAATCGGGCGGCTTCCATTACATAATCTGGAGGCTGTTGTAACCTGCGGATTTGCGGGAGCGAGTCCGGCTTTGATGGAAAAATGTGCTGCCAATAACATTTCCATGACATTTTTATCTTCAACGGGCAGATTCCGTGCAAAGGTAACCGGAAAGGCATATGGAAATATTTTGCTGCGGAGAACACAGTATCGAATGGCAGAGGATAAAAAGGCTGCTTTGGGGATTGCCGTAAGTTTTATGACAGGTAAAATATATAACGAGAGAAGTGTCATAAACAGAGCAGTAAGAGATTATGCGGAGAGACTGGACACGGAAAAGTTAATTCGGGTATCGGAACAATTGAGGGATATTCTTCAGGCGGTGAAGAAAGTTGAAACTATGGAAGCGCTTCGTGGTTATGAGGGTGAAGCGGCTGCAAGATATTTTTCGCAGTTTGATCAGTTGATATTACAGCAGAAAGAAGATTTTTCTTTTGACGTACGGAATAGACGACCGCCTCTTGATAAAGTAAATGCGTTGCTGTCCTTTACTTATTCTTTGCTGACAGGTATGTGTGTCGCGGCATTGGAAGCGGTGGGACTGGATCCGTAT
>JAIEKC010000343.1:0-5586 GCA_029064505.1 Acetatifactor sp. | reverse complement strand
GATCAGTATCCGCAGGACGATTTATTATTTTTATATTACACATTTAAATCTTCGGGGACACAGTAAGGATGTCTCGGGGTTCTATATGACGGACGGATACTATTACGAACATGCGCATAACATGTTCCTGCAGTTCGCGTTTGATTATGGTATCATTGCCGGCGGACTGTTCCTGATCTGGAATCTGTGGTGTCTGATCCGGCTGCTTATGCGGAAAGATCTGTGTGGTATCGTCTGCGCTGCCTTTTTATCCGCGATCATGGTGTACGGATGTGCCGAAATGGCAGTGACGACGGGGCAGATCACCATGACGCTGTTATTTATCATTTATTACTTCGGCTGCCAAAAAATTACAGCAAACGCATGACAAATGGCATAAGGTGTGGTATACTGAGCAAAATGCGAAAAAATCACAATGGAGGGTATTTTTGTGAAAGCAGAAAAGATATTCGGTTTTCTTGGTGTTCTGGTGATCATTCTGCTGGCATTTGTCATCATCTGGAATGCCAATATTATCGGAGTTGCCGCAGGAAGTCTGGAGAAGGATGCCAGAGAGGAACAGAACATAGCAGGTGACTGGAAAATGGCGCAGGCAGTGAATGATGAATTGTGCGCAATGCTCTTTTATGATGAGGATACAAGGGATTACACCTATTCCATCTATATGAAAAGAGAAGGAACCGCGTACGGTTACTTTTTCAGCCAGGGAGGCAGTGATGCCTATATCGGAGAAGGTGTGCGCGGTATGATCTTTGACGACAAGGGAATTGCGCTGCTTTCCATGAATGAAGATAAGGTATGCAGGATTGAAGTGAATGACAATGTGGAAAAGGAAACCATTGAAATAGATCCTACAAAGCCCTTTGTGGTGGTGGTTCCCGTCAACAGTGGAGAGATCACCATGTACGATTCTCTGGGAAATGTGGTTTCATTGTATGATACATACCGGTAGACGGATATCGGGATAAGTAAGACGATTTATGCAGAATAATATGACGAAGCAGGCATTGGAAGCATCTCTGAAAAAGCTTTTGATGCATAAACCGATTGATAAGATAACGATTAACGATCTGACTACAGATTGTGGCATCAGCCGGATGTCTTTTTATTATCATTTCAAGGATATTTATGATCTGGTGGAATGGGTGTGCGTGGAGGACGGCAGGCGTGCGCTTCAGGACAAGAAGACCTATGATACCTGGCAGGAGGGAATCCTGCAGGTCTTTGAGGCCGTACTGGAGAACAAGCCCTTTATTCTCAATGTGTATCGGAGCATCAGCAGGGAGAAAATTGAGAATTATCTCTATAAGCTGACCTTTGATCTGATTGCCGCTGTAGTTGAAGAGAAGTGTGTGGGAACCGGTCTGGCAAGAGAAGATAAAGGGTTTATCGCTGAATTCTATAAGTTTGGTTTTGTGGGGATTATGTTGGAATGGATCGAACATGGAATGAAGGAGGATTACACGGAGATCGTGAGAAAGCTGAGCGTTACTCTGCACGGAAATATCACGAATTCCATTTCGAATTTTGAGCAGACAAAGAATAATTAGAAATGTTTTCTGATCGGTCATGGGCAGCTGTCGTTTATCAAAACAGGCGGAATGATAAAATTTTTATCATTCCGCCTGTTTTGTAAATAGAAATATCAGATTGGATAGAATAAGATATAGCCATGAAGTCAAAAGGAATGTGACGTGTGCGGACGGCAAAACAAAAAGATGCAAAATCAGCAAAAAGAAGCATGAGCACATACCGAACAAACAGTATAGGAAAGGCGGTAACAGATATGGCAAAGAAGAAAGGTGTAGGACTTGGAGTGGCAGCAGTGGCGGCAGGCGCCGGAGTGGCGGCGATAGCGGCGAAAAAGCGCCGACAGTCGGGAATATCTGCAGCAAAAAAGAATGTGAAGACTTCCGGTCAGGAATATCGGAATACGGAGAGGGACAAAAATCGGAAGAACAGTAAGGGAATCTACTATACAAACGGAAATTATGAAGCGTTTGCAAGGCCCGGAAAACCCGAAGGCGTGGAGGAAAAGAACGCATATCTTGTGGGAAGCGGACTGGCATCCCTGGCAGCGGCGTGTTTCCTGGTACGCGACGGACAGATGCCGGGATCCCATATTCATATTCTGGAGGCAATGGATATTGCCGGAGGAGCCTGTGACGGTATCTATGATGCAACCAGAGGATACATCATGCGGGGCGGCCGTGAGATGGAAAATCATTTCGAATGTCTCTGGGATCTGTTTCACAGCATTCCTTCTCTGGAGACACCGGGTGTGTCAGTGTTGGATGAGTATTACTGGCTGAACAAGGAAGACCCCAACTATTCTCTGTGTCGTGCTACGGTGGATCGCGGAAAAGACGCACATACAGACGGCAGATTCAATCTGAGTCAGAAAGGCTGCATGGAGATCATGAAGCTGTTCATGACAAAGGATGAGGACTTGTACGACAAGACGATTGAGGATGTATTTGACGATGAAGTGTTCGGGTCTACCTTCTGGCTATATTGGAGAACCATGTTCGCTTTTGAAAACTGGCACAGCGCATTGGAAATGAAGCTTTATTTTCAGAGATTCATTCATCATATTGCGGGACTTCCGGATTTCAGCGCACTGAAGTTTACCAAGTACAACCAATATGAGTCACTGATCCTCCCCATGCAGAGATATCTGGAGGCGGCAGGCGTTGACTTCCAGTTCAACACGGAAGTGACCAATGTGATCTTTGAGATAAAGGATGACAAAAAGGTGGCAAAGGCGATTGAATGCAGGGTGAAGGGCGTGGAAAAGGGTATCATGCTCACCGAGAACGACCTTGTGTTTGTGACCAACGGAAGCTGCACGGAGGGTACCGTATATGGTGATCAGCATCATGCGCCTAACGGGGATGCGGAAGTAAGGACCAGCGGCTGCTGGAACCTTTGGAAGAATATTGCAAAGCAGGATCCTTCTTTTGGACATCCTGAGAAGTTCTGTTCCGATGTGGCGAAGACCAACTGGGAGTCTGCTACCATTACCACTCTGGACGATAAGATCATTCCTTATATCACGGAGATCTGTAAACGTGATCCTAAGAGCGGCAAGGTAGTTACCGGCGGTATCGTGAGCTGTCAGGATTCCGGCTGGCTTCTGAGCTGGACCATCAACAGACAGGGACAGTTTAAGGATCAGGATAAAGACAAGGTATGCGTATGGGTATACGGACTGTTTACGGATGTGCCCGGCGATTTTGTGAAGAAGCCCATGCGGGAGTGTACCGGTGAGGAGATCACACAGGAATGGCTCTATCATCTGGGTGTACCTGTGGAGGAAATTCCGGGACTGGCGGCTGACAGTGCAGTCTGTGTTCCCACCATGATGCCTTATATCACCGCGTTCTTTATGCCCAGAACGAAGGGAGATCGTCCTGATGTGATTCCTGACGGGTGTGTCAATTTTGCGTTTTTAGGGCAATTCGCGGAGACGCCAAGGGACACTGTATTTACTACCGAGTACTCTGTCAGAACTGCTATGGAAGCGGTGTATGGCCTGCTGGGAGTGGATAGAGGTGTGCCTGAGGTGTGGGGAAGCGTCTATGATATCCGGGAACTGCTGGACAGCAGTGTCAGGCTGATGGACGGAAAGTCCCCTCTGGAGATTGAACTTCCCGGCCCGCTGAATGCATTGAAGAAGCCTGTTCTCCATGTGGTCAAGGGAACCGTTATTGAGAAGGTACTGCGTGATCATAACGTATTGAAAGAAGGCATGATCTGAGAGAGCAGGCATTATCGGTTTCCCGGTTTCGGGGAAATTGCGAGAAAGTGTCCAAGAAGAAGCTGCCGCGGTCCGTTCACCGAGGCAGCTTTCCAGAGTGTTCTTTTATCGGTCTGCTGAAAGGAGTCCTGCCTTTATCAGTCGTTTGCGGATCTGGATTCCTACGGTTATTGCAATGATCAGTTTGATAAGATCTCCCGGGATATAAGGGATGACACCGGCCATCAGGGCTTCGGTAAAGGTGAGATTCATCTGATATCCCAGCCAGAGGGTGCCGAAAATATAAAGCACCACAGTGCCCAGGAGCATGCCCGCAAAATAAACGGAAAGATTTTTCCCGAATTTGTCTACAAAGAATCCGCAGATCAGTGCGAGAAAAATATAGCCGATTATGTAACCTCCGGTAGGACCGAACAGTTTGGCCGGGCCGCCGGTAAAATTTGTAAAAACGGGAACGCCTGCCAGACCGAGAAGAATATAGATCACCACACTGACGGTTCCCAGCTTCATACCCAGCACGGAAATGACAAAGTATATGGCAAGTGTTCCCAGAGAAATGGGAACGGGGCTGACGGGAATGTTCAGGGCCAAAGGTCCCAGAACACAGATGACTGCGGTCATAAGACCGGCTAAAGCCAATTGTTTCACACTGAATTTCATGATATGTACACCTCGCTATACTTATATTGTCAACAATTGTTAAAATATGGTTGACAATATAAGTGTACAGTATGACGGGCGAAATGTCAACCTAATAATAAAAGGGTTAACCAAAGAAAGGAGGTATCTCAAATTATGTGAGGTACGTTCTGAGATTAGAAATCAGTTCTGTGGAAATACGGCAGAAACATGAAAGGAATTTATGATCTTTATCATAAAAACGGTGGGCTTTACAGCTCACCGTTTTTATATCTTGCAACAATGCTTTGAATCCTCTCATTTGGATTCAATAGATCGCTGATAGAGGAATCGTGATTTAAAGTGTCAATAATGTATGCGATGTATTTGCTCAGATCGCAGTTGATATACCATTCGCGTTCCAGCAGTTCAGGGGTCTGGTAGATCAGGTTAGTGGTCAACACCCGGTTGATGATACCGGATTCATATGCCTTGTCAAACCTGTCCAATCCATTGGTAAACAGACCGAACGTGGAGAAGACAAAAATCTTCCCCGCTTTACGCGCCTTTAAGGCGGCGGCGACTTCCAGAACACTCTCTCCGGAGGAAATCATATCATCGATGATGATCATATCCTTGTTTTCCACACTGGTGCCCAGAAATTCGTGTGCCACGATAGGGTTGTGCCCATGGACAACCGTGGTGTAATCGCGCCGTTTATAGAACATGCCCATATCCAGTCCCAGTACGTTTGCTATGTAAATGGCGCGGTTCATGCCTCCCTCGTCAGGGCTGATCACCATCATATGACTTGAATCAAGTTTTAGATCCTTTACATTGCGGAGCAATCCCTTGATGAACTGATAAGCGGGCTGTACCGTCTCAAAACCATAAAGAGGGATTGCGTTCTGTACACGCGGATCATGGGCATCAAAGGTGATGATATTGTCCACACCCATCCTGACCAGCTCCTGCAGTGCCAGCGCACAGTCCAAGGATTCTCTTGAAGTCCTTTTGTGCTGGCGGCTTTCGTAGAGGAACGGCATGATCACTGTGATACGGCGCGCCTTGCCGCCCACGGCAGCAATGATACGTTTTAGATCCTGATAGTGGTCGTCCGGAGACATATGGTTTTCGTGTCCGCAGAGAGAATACGTCAGAGAATAATTACAGACATCTACCAACAGATAAAGATCAGTGCCCCGCAC
>JAIEKC010000342.1:0-2418 GCA_029064505.1 Acetatifactor sp. | reverse complement strand
GTCAGCAGGAAATCAAGCGGCTGCGAAGCAGACATTTGATTTCACCTGACATGATAACGAAAGAATCATTGAGCGCGGAGCGCGACAGACGCGCAGCGGCTGGATTCTTGAGTGTATTATATCATGATTGCCCCTGCAGTACATCAGAGCTGAATGTACTTTTCCCATTTTGTGATATTATGTGGAAATAGGGGTGAAAAGTATGGTAGACTGGAGTTATGGAATATCGATATGAGAAATGTAATGAAAATAACACGTGTATTGTATTGCCCTGTGAAATGGCAGGGCAGCCGTTGACTGTTATCGGTGCAAAAGCTTTTCTGAGCTGCCGCCAGGTGGAGAAACTGGTGCTGCCTGACACTCTGGTGCAGGTGGAGGACTGGGCTTTCGCCCACATGAAAGGTCTGATAGAAATTGTATTTCCTGCAAAGGAAATACTGTTCGGAAAGAAGGTCTTTCTGGGGTGTGATGCGCTGCGGCGGGTGACACTGATCCGGGAAGGAAAGTTATTGCAGGAACTGTATGAAGGCATATCTTTTTTTCTGGCATCCGCATTCCGCCTTGCTTTGGCCAAAGATCATGGGAAGCTGTACGATCTCAGACTGGCAGGAGATGCGGAAGGGCAATGGCGTTGGCTTGCTTACTATGATGAGGCTTTGCTGGCATATCTGATGCAGGCGGATGACAATGGCTTTGAGCCGGCATTTATTGGCTGGTTTGATGTGGAGGATGTGGATGACCAGAGGGTCGGTTACATGTCGGAGCAAATAAGAAAGAAAATAGAACTT
This sequence comes from Acetatifactor sp., assembly GCA_029064505.1. Taxonomy (GTDB): domain Bacteria; phylum Bacillota; class Clostridia; order Lachnospirales; family Lachnospiraceae; genus Acetatifactor. The sequence goes on along the minus strand of JAIEKC010000342.1, from coordinate 1,630 downwards.
GCCTTTCAAAGAATGGTATATGCGGAGAAAATGTCAGAGAGGACAGAGAAGCTGTTAAAGGAGTATTTAATAAAGAAGGCACCGGAACAGGTATTAGAGCTGATGCGGGATACAGAATCCGGCGGTGGCGGACAGGTGAGATATTTTCGGGTATGGCGGCAGATTGGAGGTTTTGAACTCTATTCTCCGAAATTCCTGTTGGAAGAGTTGGAGAATGCCGACCCGGAAGTGAGGAGTTTCCTTCTGGAATGTGAACTGGAAGAAACGGTGGGGGATTTCTTTGGGAGTTTGGAGCTTTGAGGCATATTATGGTTATTTTGTACGGCGGTTTGAATTTTCTGTGATACTGAAGGAAACACAATGTGTTTTTGAGGTTGGTTCTGAATAGTTATAATATAATTTAAGAATTGGAGGAAAGTTTATGTCAGAACAGGACAATTTGAAACAGGAGGAATCCGTGTGTTCCGATACCGGATCAGAACAGGATATGGAAGCTTTGATAGCGCTTCTGGATGGCCGTACCGAAGCGGGAGACAGCCGTATCAAGGTTGATGTAGTGGAGGGAGAAGGTCAGGTTATCGCCCGGCAGTATCATCATGGCCGTTGTGACGTGGGAAGCCCGTGGGCTTGTGGGGCATCCTTTGATCTGTTGGAGTAAATGACTGCATCCGAGGGACAGTAACGGGCCGGAGATCAGATATACAGCAGTCTGCCGCACCGTGGGAATCCGCATGCAGCAGGGATATGCTGTATTTTCCGAGGGGAAAATTAAATCAGAAATAAAGAAAGCAGGGTATTAGGTTTGGATAATAAATGGAAGGCCAGAATGATCAAGAGTTTTAAAATAGCTATGGCTGCATTAGTTGCTATAGCCGTTGCAGGAGAACTTGGACTGAAATACTCTGCCACCGCGGGGATCATCACCGTCCTCAGTATCCGGAACACGAAAAGGGAAACGTTGAAAAGCGCCCGGAACAGAGCGATGGCCTTTGTATGTGCACTGGCGCTTTCGGCGGGGTGCTTTTATGTCTTGGATTATACGTTATGGGCCTTTGCGTTGTATTTGCTGTTGTTTGCCTTTCTCTGTCTCTGTATGGACTGGGGAGAGGCGATAGCCATGGATTCGGTTCTGATCACTCATTTCCTGACAGAGGGGAATATGGGATATCAGATGTTATTAAATGAAACGGTGTTATTCTTTATTGGGACAGTGTTGGGAATACTTGTGAATCTGCATCTCCATGTGATGGGGGCAGAGTTCGACCGTCTGGCGGAAGAGGCGGATACCCGGATAAAGGAAATATTGCGCCGTATGGTTACATGGGTTCTCAAGGAAGACAAGAGTGAATACACACCGGAGTGTTTCGAGAGTCTGCAGAAATCTCTGGAAGAGGCAAAGCTGTGTGCCGCGGCCAATTATGGCAATGCTCTGTTCAGTTCAAGCACGAGGGAGCTTGACTATATCAGGATGCGGGAGCAGCAAAGCTTGATCTTGAGAGAAATCTATCTCAATATTAAGAGACTTGATTATCTGCCTGATCAGGCGGTGCAGGTGGCGGAGCTTCTGGACCGGATTGAGCGGAGTTATCATAAGGATAATACAGTAAAGGAATTGATGGAGGAATTGGAG
>JAIEKC010000341.1:0-2262 GCA_029064505.1 Acetatifactor sp. | reverse complement strand
AATTTGTACAATATGTAAACAACGAGGACCTGGCAGGCGGATATCTGGGCTTCCAGAGGCACGACCCCACCAGAGACGGCTGGTACTTTACGAACGGGAAAGGCATACATGTAAATTGGGAGAAGACTTCCGATTATGGTGCCACAAGATATTACGACGATTACGGAAATGAGGTTCTGGTGAATACAGGCAAGACCATGATCTGTGTTGTGGAAGAAGGAGATTCTTTTACCTTCCGCTGATACCGGAAAACAAAAATCCCATGGAAATTCAGGCTTTTGCAAATACTCGAATCTCCATGGGATCATTTTTTCCCTGTCATTTTATTGTAACTATTCCACCAATGCTCTGACCAGTTCCAGCCGGTTCACCGCAGAGAAGATCGCTCTCACGGAAGCTCTTGTAATATTGGAGCTGACGCCCACACCATAGGTTACCCGGCCTGTTTCCCCATCCATAAGATGGATATAAGCGGCTGCCTGAGAGTTTGCACCGCTCTGGAGTGCATGCTCCTCATAATCCAGAACCTTGATCATAAGCCCCAATTCATGGTTCAGACCTCTCTGGACTGCATCAATAGGTCCATTTCCCACAGCCTCAAAGCTTTTTCGCACGCCGTGATCCGTATACTCCACGACCACCTTGGTGTCGAATTCCGTTCTTACTTCTCCACTGATATCATGAATATGCAGCTTACGGAAATGAATGGGTTCCTTCCTGTCAAGATAGGTTTCCCTGAATGCCTCCATGATCTGATCGGGAGAAACCTCACCCTGCTTTTCGGATATCTCCTGGATCACATTGGCAAATTCCCGGTGCATTGCCTTGGGCAGCTTAAAGCCAAAATAAGTATCCATGACAAAAGCCACTCCGCCTTTTCCGGACTGAGAGTTGATACGTACAATGGGTTCATACTCACGGCCTATATCCGCCGGGTCAATGGGAAGATAGGGCACCTGCCAGATCTCACTGTTCCGTTCCCTCATTGCCTGTACGCCTTTATTAATGGCATCCTGATGGGACCCGGAAAATGCGGTGAACACCAGCTTGCCGGCATAAGGATGCCTGGGGTGAATGGGCAGTTTGCAGCAGCGCTCATAAATTTCTATAATATCATTGACATGTTCCAGATTTAATCCGGGATCGATACCCTGGGAGAACATATTATAGGCAATATTTACGATGTCCACATTCCCGGTGCGCTCTCCGTTTCCGAACAATGTCCCTTCCACACGATCCGCCCCCGCGAGCAGAGCCAGTTCCGCACTTGCCACTCCCGTTCCGCGGTCATTGTGAGGATGAACACTGACAATAATGCTCTCACGATGGTTCAGATGCCTGATCATCCACTCGATCTGGTCGGCATACACATTCGGGGTATTCATCTCCACCGTGGAAGGAAGATTGATTATCATGGGAGCATCCGGGGAAGGCTGCCACACTTCAGACACGGCATTGCAGATCTCCAGCGCAAAGTCCAGTTCCGTTCCGGTAAAGCTCTCCGGGGAGTATTCCAAAATGATCCTGCCGGGGAATTCAGCTGCTCTCTCCTTCACCATCCGGGTTCCCCTGACAGCGATTTCCGTGATATTCTCCCTGTCCATATGAAACACCACGTCACGCTGTAATGTGGACGTAGAATTATAAATATGAACGATCGCCTGCCTGCAGCCCTCGATGGCTTCAAAGGTTCTGTCGATCAGTTCCTCGCGGCACTGGGTCAGCACCTGCACCACCACATCATCGGGAATCAGCTTTCTCTCCACCAGCTGGCGCAGAAAATCATATTCGATCTGACTGGCTGCGGGAAAGCCGATTTCAATTTCCTTGAAACCCAGATCAACCAGAAATCGGAACATCTCGATCTTCTCATCCACAAGCATGGGGTCGATGAGAGCCTGGTTGCCGTCACGCAGATCCACACTGCACCAGACGGGAGCTTTGGTGATCTCCCTGCCGGGCCACTCCCGCTCCGGATAATCCACTACAGGATTCTTTTGATATTTTCTATAATTTAACAATTTGATCTCCCTTCCTGCCGCAACCCGGTAACCCGGCTACGGGCATATATCCTCAATCAACCCCCGCTGCCTGCAGCAGGACATCCGGCATGCAGCGGGTATATGATACTCACGGCATTGGCCAAATATACGTGCAGTACATCCGCCCGGCTCATTGTCCGCAGAAATCAAAAGAATGCCCTCACTTTGGGCATTCTCCGATGCAGGCAGGACCTGCACAGCACATTTGAAACTTCTTTCC
>JAIEKC010000340.1:0-2262 GCA_029064505.1 Acetatifactor sp. | reverse complement strand
ATCTTGGGCGGTACAGATTTTGACTTATGATTGAACTGATATCTGTGCTTGCACCTTTCCAAAAGCTCGTGTTACAATGAAAGAAAAAAAGAAGGTATTAGTATGGCATGAGAATTTCAAGCGATTCTCAGGTATCTTTGGAGAAAAAAAGTCATAGAGTATAGAAATGATAAAGAATCAGAATACTGGCAGCAGCATTGTCCATGGAACGATTCTCCCATGGGAAGGATTTGCGGTGCAGCAGGCAGGAGGTGTGGCGTGAGAGTTCTGACGCACATATCAGATATCATCATTCCTATACTTATTTTTTTTATTGTGGGATACGGAGCCGTATCCGGTGTAAAGGTATATGAATCCTTTTTGAAAGGGGCTAAGGACGGTCTTGAGATTGTTGTGGATATTGTACCCACACTGATCGGATTGCTGGTGGCGGTGGGTATGCTGAGGGCATCCGGTTTTTTTGATATGCTGGGGAGAGTGTTGGGACCGATGACGGAGCGGGTTGGGCTTCCGGCGCAGTTAATGCCCCTTCTGATCGTGAAATTGTTTTCTTCCTCTGCGTCTACGGGCCTGGTGTTGGATATCTTTCGGACTTCCGGACCGGATTCCTATACGGGTCTGGTGACATCCATACTAATGAGCTGTACGGAGACTGTATTTTACACCATGAGCGTCTATTTCCTTGCGGCGAAGGTGACGAAGACGCGATACACGCTGGCGGGGGCGCTGCTTGCTACGCTGGCGGGGACGGTGGCAAGCGTGGTGCTGGCGGCGCGGATGGGGTAGGGAGCTTTTCGGAAGGCTCAGCAGGGAGCAGAAATCTGGAAAGGCATAGAAAGAACTCCGATTCTGAAATACGGAATTGGGGTTCTATTTCATTTCTTATATCAGTTTATAAATGAAAAACCTAATCCCCCAGCTATGCTGGCGAGAATAGAGTAAGCAGAAGCGGAGAGGACATCATAAAAAAAACTCCTATGATACAATGAGTAATGCATTAGCCACTCCACTGGAAGCGAGTCTTGGGAGTGTGCTGGTAACAGTATATTCTAAGCGTAGACAGTAAGGCAGTAGGGTAGCCATCGAGCACCGAAATAAACTCAATTCCAGTAGGCCGATGCAGTTGTGTGGGCGGAAGGCAAGACACCAGTTTATCGATATGACGAGATTTCGGGTGCAGCTGCGGTGTCGGAGTACCTATCATGCTGTACAAGAACAATGCTTCAACGTGGGAGAGACAGTGGAGAGGGATCCGACAAAGCCGTGAACAGAAACACCGCAGGATACTGGAATTTTTTTCAAATGTCAGGTAAAAAAACAGGGAAGAAACCGGTAAAAGGATTCAGATACGTTTTATATGAGAAACAGGAAAGAAAGCGCTGATAAAGATACCGGCATCGGAAAGCATGTGGCGACCGGTTCATGGTATCTTCCAAAAAGAAGGGCAAACAGAATCCAACCGTTGTAACAGTTGAAGTATGTAGCTGGGTTTAAACGTCAGTGCTGCAAATCCGGAAAGGTCATTGATAAACGGAAAGTTTTATAGTATGATAAAAGATGGGGATATACTTAAGACACTGGGATACAAAGCTTTTGGCGGTTTAGGGCATAGAGGAGCGGCAGAGATGGTTCTGTGGGAAAAGGTAGAACAGTTAGTTCGTTATTGCGGGCAGTATCAGTCTCATGGATATATGATGGACGAGAGGAATCAGGATAATGATTTCCATGTGGAACTGCCGGAAGAGCAGCATATAAAGCGGTCAATCGGCAAATTGAAAGTGATACTGCTCACGGGGGAAGCGGGGGACGGGAAATCCCGTATCCTGCGCAATGTCAGGGAGTTGATCGTGGGACAGGGCTTTTCGGAGCCATGCAGTGATTTCTCCGCGCTGTCGGAGCCGGAGAAACAGGAACTGATCCTGCGTCTGGGAAAAGTACTGAGAGGACAGAGCAGGGAAAAGCTGATGATATTGGCCAATGTGGGCGTATTTACCCAGGCGGTGCTCCAGACGGATATCGAGATGATGGAAGAACTTATCGGCGGGCGGGAAGACGTGTTTATCCGCAATTTTGAAAAAAGGAACCTGGCGGAGAATGAGCAGGTTTTCAGGCAGATTGTGGATCAGTTCCTGTCCTGCGAGGGAGAGTGCGACCAAAGGAAATGTCCCTGCTATGGCAAGTGCGCCTTTGAGCGGAATCTGAAAAAGATGACCCGGGACGAGGGGGCGGAGGCTTTCCGGGTGATTTGCAATACCATCTATC
>JAIEKC010000034.1:0-3070 GCA_029064505.1 Acetatifactor sp. | reverse complement strand
AATTTAGCATTTCTGATAAGCTTTTGTTGCTGTATTATCTGAATTATGCTAGAATATATGGAGAATACAGAATCGAGAGGGAAGCTATGGATTATACGATACGAAAAATACAAAAACAGGAATATCCGTTACTGAATAATTTTCTATATGAAGCAATTTTTGTTCCAGAGGGTATTGAACCTCCACCCAAAACCATTATCACATCTCTCGAATTACAGGTTTATGTGGAGCATTTGGGGGAATCAAAAGACGAATTGTGGAGCAGATGTAATATGATAATTTCAAAACAATCACTTTACTTTTTCAGAAAGGACACATGACTATGGTATTAGGAGAACGGATAAAGAGAATACGCACGTTCCGAGGCTTGACACAGCGTGAATTGGGCTTTTACAACAAAACTGCCTAAAACCAGGTGGTGGCATGCCGGGGAATCAGGCAGAGTATAGCTTGCCATTTGCCTGAGTGCTATGTTAGAATAAATGTAATACTTGGCGTAAACGGCAACAGACTGCAATTGAACGGAAAGGAGTTTGCCATGCAATATGATATTATAATAGTGGGAGCGGGACCGGGAGGGATCTTTTCCGCCTATGAGCTGACGAAGGAGTCCCCGGATCTGAAAATAGCAGTGTTTGAAGCAGGGCATTCCCTGGAAAAGCGCCATTGCCCCATTGACGGTGATAGGGTAAAGAGCTGTATCGGCTGCAGATCCTGTTCCATTATGAGCGGGTTTGGCGGTGCAGGCGCCTTTTCCGACGGAAAGTACAATATCACCAATGACTTTGGCGGCACTCTTTATGAGTATATCGGGAAAGCCCATGCCACCCGGCTGATGGAATATGTGGATGCCATCAATATGAAATACGGCGGGGAGGGAACGAAGCTGTATTCCACTGCGGGAACCCATTTTAAGAAACTGTGTCTGCAGAATCAGCTGAACCTGCTGGATGCCTCGGTGCGGCATCTGGGAACGGATATCAATTTCATTGTTTTGGAAAATCTGTATGCGGAGCTGAAAGACAAGGTGACATTCTACTTTGATACTCCGGTGGATACGATCGCACTGACAGAGGGCGGTTATGAAGTAAAGTGCGGACCGGAAAGCCATACCTGCGAAAAATGTATTGTGTCAGTAGGGCGCAGCGGCAGCAAATGGATGGAAAGGATCTGCGGTGAACTGGAGATCCCCACAAAGTCCAACCGGGTGGATATCGGTGTGCGGGTGGAGCTGCCGGCGGTGATCTTTTCCCACCTGACGGACGAACTGTACGAGAGCAAGATCGTATACAGGACATCCAAATTTGAGGACAAGGTGCGGACTTTCTGCATGAATCCCTATGGCATTGTGGTAAACGAAAATACCAACGGTATTGTCACGGTGAATGGACACAGCTTTGAAAGCCCGGAAAAACGGACGGAAAACACAAACTTTGCGCTGTTGGTGGCGAAGCATTTTTCCGAACCCTTTAAGGACAGCAATGGCTATGGGGAGAGTATTGCGCGCCTGTCCAATATGCTGGGCGGCGGTGTGATCGTACAACGGTTCGGAGATCTGGTCAGGGGACGGCGCAGTAATGCGAAACGGATCGAAGAAGGGTTGGTGACGCCTACCCTGGCCGCCACACCGGGCGACCTGAGTCTGGTGCTGCCTAAGCGGATCCTGGACGGCATCATGGAGATGATCTATGCGTTGGATAAGATCGCGCCCGGTACGGCCAATGACGATACGCTGCTGTATGGTGTGGAAGTAAAATTCTATAATATGGAAGTGGAGCTGGACGAGAATCTGGAGTGCAGGCATAAAGGGCTGTATATCATCGGTGACGGCAGCGGCGTGACGCATTCGCTGTCCCACGCATCAGCCAGCGGTGTGTATGTGGCACGACATATTCTGCGGTGATGATGGAATAGCCTCTCGGAATTTCAGGAGGCAGGATCAGAGCGTGTTTGAAAAATCATTCCTGCCACCTGCACGCCCCACTTTGTGTGATATTTGCACCAAATTCAGTCAACGTAGCCCGCTACGCCTCCTTCATTTGGCGGATCATCCATAAGATGATTTAATTTCCCGCAAATTGTGACGCACATTTGGCAGAAAGCATTTTTCAAACACGCTCCAGGAATTGCGGTTAAATGGTATTCGGAAAAGAAGGGGAATCGCTCAGAACGATTTCGGAAAGCCGCTTGATAAGCGGTCTGGAGATTCCGAGAGTATAGCAGAGGATACAGGAGGGAAAATACAGAATGCCTCAGATTCATGTAATGATGAAACCGGCTTCCGGATTGTGCAATATGAGATGCAGGTACTGCTTTTACGCGGATGAGATGTCAAAGCGAAATCAGGCATCCTATGGGATCATGAGCATGGAGACTCTGGAGTGTGTCATAAGAGAGATATTTCATTTCGCGGAAAAACAATGTACGATTGCCTTTCAGGGAGGCGAACCCACGCTGGCGGGGTTGGACTTTTACAGACAGTGCCTTCGCCTGGAAGAAAAGTATAATACAGGAAACATCATGGTTTCCCATGCGTTTCAGACCAACGGATATGCGCTGGACGATCAGTGGTATACTTTCTTTGCCGAAAACCATTTCCTTGTAGGCTTGTCCGTCGATGGCATAAAAGCGACACATGACGCATATCGGAGGGATGCCCATGGACGTGACACCTATTTTCATATACTGGAGAAAGCCCGCGGGCTGCAGCAGGCGGGAGTCGATTTCAATATTCTGACGGTGGTAAACGGGAGAACAGCGCCCAGAATACGGAAGATTTACGAGAAGTATAGAAAACTGGGATTTGCCTGGCAGCAGTATATTGCCTGTCTGGATCCTATTCAGGAGATTCAGGGGCGTCAGGAGTATTCTCTGACGCCTCAAATGTATGGGCAGTTTCTGATCGATCTGTTTGAACTGTGGGAGCTGGATCTGAGGCAGGGAAAGCAGCCTTTTATCCGCCAGTTTGAAAATTATATCGGGATCCTTATGGGACATCCGCCGGAATCCTGTGAACAGAGGGGTATATGCAGCTTTCAAAATATTGTGGAGGCTGACGGAAGTGTGTACC
>JAIEKC010000339.1:0-2233 GCA_029064505.1 Acetatifactor sp. | reverse complement strand
CGTCTGCACAGTATAACGAGTGAACGCATCGGCAATCCAGAGCTGAAAGCGGCAATTAAATGCGTTCACGAGTATAATATTCGATGTAACAGTCAGAAGGACGGTTCGATCGGGCAGGGGATTTCTTTTCTCCCGCCCGATCGGCTTTTAATGGGAATGTGGCAGCCGGTTCTGCAATGTGAAGATCTGTTCCCTGGAGTAATGCCTTGCATGAAAGGCATATTCCATATTCTGTCCGCTGATGACAAATAAGTGTCTGGGACGCTTTAAAAAGCCGAAGAATCTGCACAGGCAGATCAGGGCGGCAAATGCACACAACAGGGCCGCGCCGCCAAAGAACAGCAGGCGGAATGTAAGTTTCCGTGTATGTTGTTCAATGTCAGCCAGCAGGAGTGCATGATCATTTCTGTGCAGATCCGCGTCTGCCAGAATCTGTGACAATTCCCTTTCCTGATCCTGCAGCTCCAGCAGTTCCTTATCCAATTTTTCCAACTGTTCTTCCGTCTCGGCGATCTCACCGTCGACAGAGGAGGTCAGTGCTTTTCCGTAGATATTGTTCTTCATCAGTTCGTCTATGAATTCGGGATGATTATCCGCATAGGAAGCTATGATATCGCTGAAGGAGGCTTCCTCTCCCTTTATGCTGTAACCCATACCGCCGTACGCCGTGTCATCGGCATGGTAGACTGCTATATCGTAACAGGGCAGATTGGGGTCTATCTTGTCCATGAAGTTTCGGTAAGCGGTATAATAGGCGTTTTCATCCACCAGTGAGTTCCAGTCAAGTTCGAAATTCTCCGCCGAAATACCATGGTCAAGCCACATGGGCGTATCCACATTGTAATAGTCGATGCCGTAAAGCCAGAATTCCTCATAATGGCTTCTGCTCCAGCCGGGGACTGACATTGCCGCAGGATCAGGCACCCCGCCATAAGCCTTGACAAAGACAGCGCCATCCACGACATATCTGGGAAGAGAGAGTATCTTTTGCAAAAAATCCGCTCCGGTGATGTAGATGCGCCCTGTGAGCAGGATATGCTCATAGAGATCCGGATCGTACTGCTCGTCCATCAGACTGGCGGCGGAATCCAGGTCGGAGGAAAATTTGTTTCCTCCGTCGCCGTTGTAGATCCACATATCCGTATCCAGAAAATAATTGCCGCCGTAGTCTCTGGTAGTCTCATAGTAGCTGTAAAGCCAGCTGTCCAATAATTCATCCGACATAAAGACATCCAACAGTTCCTGCAGGTATTCCCGGTATGCACGGGTAAACAGCTCTCTGTTAAAAAAGGCGTCCGGATCAAACTTGTCACTGGCACAGACGGATGCCAGTATTTCCTTTGTCTGCTGCGCTTTCAACCCGGTCAGTTTTGCGGAAAGAGCATCGGCATCGGCACGATTTTCCGCCTGGCTGCTCTGATATTGGAGGAGCTGACCGGCACCGTCATTGTCGATGATTGCCATAATGCGTTCCTGCTCTGCCAGTTCCCTATTCCGATAGGGGGAATTCAGCGCATTGTATGTATCATAACCGAAACGGGCGGAGAATAAAGTTCCCGCCATAAAGCACACGAGCAGCAGCAAAGACAGAAAGATCCGTCCCCCGTATTTGTGGTGTTCCATGGAAGTGTCGAGAATGGTTTCCAGGGGAATTACGGAGGCGTTCGTTTCTTTCCTGAATTTTCTTTTGCCGGTTTTTCGGATATAATGCTTCCCGTTTAAGTGCAGTTCCCTGCCGGTGACGATTACTTTTCCCTTTTTCAGTATGAGATCGGCAGGCGCTTCGGCAGCAGCCGCTGTGGGCGACACCGGAATCTCTTGTCCTGCGGCTTCTCCCGGATCGGTTTCAGGGCTGAAAGAATGTGCGGCAGATTCTTCCGGAGCAGGAGCGGTACTTTCAGCCGGCAGAGTCATTTCTGCCGAGTCGGTGTTTTCTCTTACCGGTGTGCCGCAGTTAGAGCAGAAGCGGGCGTTTTCCCGCAGTTCTTTTCCGCATTGATGACAGTACATAGGGCTTTTCCTCTCTTAAAAGTAAATGACCGTATAAACAGGAGTGGAGGAATGGGCAGATATGACGGATGCACAAAGGAACTTTTGACTGTGCCCATTCGCGCAAAAAAAGCGGAAGCCGCAAAATTCGGCTTCCGCTATAAAATAAAAGCGCGAGACGGGGATCGAACCCGCGACCCCCTCCTTGGCAAGGAGGTGCTCCACCGCTGAGCCACTCGCGCAT
>JAIEKC010000338.1:0-8060 GCA_029064505.1 Acetatifactor sp. | reverse complement strand
CCTGTATCCGGAGAGCCGCCTGCTGCAGATTGCGCACCCGGTTATAGTAGCCCAGTCCCTCCCAGAGCTTTAATAGGGTTTCCTCCTCCGCCGCGGCAAGAGATCCGATATCGGGCAGTTCCCGCATAAATCTCTCAAAATAAGACCTGACCGCTTCCACCCTGGTCTGCTGCAGCATGATCTCCGACACCCAGACCCTGTAGGGGGAAGGCTCTTCTCTCCAGGGAAGGATACGTCTGTTCTCATCATACCATTTGAGAAGGGATTTGGGAATACTGTTTAACAATTCATAATCTTCTCCCAGCTTCACGGAAACAGGGTTGTTGATCCGCATGGACTCGGGACTCACCAGACAGTCCCGGGCAAGAATCTCCACTCCCGCCTCCGCCGCTCTGCGGAGCGCATCCGCAAATTCCCTGTGGGTGTCATAGTTGGGAGTAAAATAGCGGACATCCTCCATCTGGATCACAAAAAGCACAAAGACGCGGTAACCCGCCTTCCTGGCCTGTATCAGCTCTTCCACATGCTTCACCGCCCTGTCCGACGGCGCATCGGGGAAGCGTACCACTCCGTTCTCTTCCAGTGTAACCCCTTTCACTTCCATAAATACCTTTTCCGAGGGCGTCTCCATATAAAAATCAAATCGGGAATTGCCATAGACCGTTTCGGGGCGCACGAAAACAAGGTCCGGGAAGAGCTTCCCTTCAAGGAGCCACTCTCCCACAGCCCTGTTGGGCGCCTGGGAATCCATGTTGATCAGTCGTTTTCCCTTTTCCACCGCCACCAGATCGTAGGCGGTGGAACGCCCCGGCTTATCGCACTTCTCCAGATAGACGCGGGCGCCCTTTGTCAGCAATTCCTTACAGCGTCCCGTGTTTTTGACATGCACGGTCTCTATCCCGTCCTCCGTCTCCACTCTGGCGATAAAACGGTTGGGACGTTCCACGAAACGCCCCTGTACTATGTGGTCGTATTGCATTCTGATCCTCCGTATGTTACTGCTTAGCCCTCATGAAAATTCTCTCTGCGCATGTTCCTGCGGCCGGGCTTCCGGAAGGCAGACCGCTCCCGGGGCAACCCTCTCGCCTGTCCTTGCGGCCGGGCTTCCGGAGACTGTGCCGCTCAGCCCCTGAAAACCCGCCTGCGCATGTTCCTGCGGCCGGGCTTCCGGAAGGCAGACCGCTCCCGGGGCAACCCTCTGCCGCTCCGGCGCCTGTCTCCTGACCGCTGCCGTTTTCAGCCGAGAACACATTTCCCGGCATCCGGATCCTGAGCCGTGACAGTCTCTCTCCGATAAGGAACCCTCGCCGCAGGCACGAATTCCGCCGCACCGGAAGTATGCACCGGCTGATCGTCAAAGAAGATCTGGGCGCCGAAGGCTTTGAGGATTTCCTTCTTCTCCAGGCCTCCCAGGAAAAACACCTCGTCCACACGGACATCCCACGCCTTGATCGTTCTGAGCACTCTCTCATGGGCGGGCGCGCTGCGGGCTGTCACGAGAGCCGTCCTGATGGGGCAGTCCTCATACGCGAATTCTCTCTGCAGGTCGGAAAGTTTCCTCAGAAACTGCGCAAAGGGACCTTCTGCCAGAGGTTCCATGGCATGCGTGCGCTCGTTCTCCTCGAAAGCGCTCAGACCCCTCTCCCGGAAAATGCGTTCCGATTCCTCCGCAAACAGCACCGCATCTCCGTCAAAAGCGATCCGGATCTGCGCTGTCGCCGTAGGGATGCGGCGAACCTGCGCCGTATTGTATTCCGTACAGATGATCCCTGCCGCGATCCCGTTATCTATGGCACACTGCACATCCTCCTCACATGCGGACAGGAACAGATCCGTGTGAAAGGCAGCCAGATAGGGCGCCAGAGACGCACCGCTGACCAGTACGAAGCGACTGATCGCCAGCCCGTAATGAGCCACCGTGTGAAAGATCCTGAGAGCCGTATCGGGACTGTTGTGAGACATGACGACCACCTCCACCAGATCCGCTTCCGGTTTCCGCTCATTGAGCTGCAGCAGGCCACTGATCAGCTGAAAGCCGGGCCCCGGTTTTAAAACGTCCTTCTCATGCTCCGTCTGATATCTTCGGTAAGCCTCCAGTCCCTGTGTCTCAAATATCTCATTCTCTATAGTCAGGTCAAACAGAGTTCTGGAGGAAACTCCGATCACCATCTTCTTATCCGTCTGATATGCCATAAGACACTCCCTTCCGGGAACTCCATATCAGACGGACAAACGATCAGTGAGGGCTCCTTCACACTTCCCGTCATGCCCACACAGTCGGCACAAACAATCAGCGGGAAAAACGCTGTACTTGCGTTTTTAGTGATTTTCTTCATACTTTTAGCGGAGGCGGTTGCACTCATACCGTTCCATCGTCAGCAGGCACATCTTCAGCGACTCATACCGCTCTTCAATGTCCCCGTCACTGATCTCCACGTCACAGGCTATGGCCATGGTAGTGATCATATCGTCTGTGATGCGGTGATGTAGCCCGGCCAGAATATTCAGCCGCTGTTCATAACTGTCGGCATCCAGAAATTCCAGCACCAGCGGATCGATATGAAATTCCTCCGACTCCTCCTCCGATCCGGACATCTCCCGGCCTGCTGCCGCCGTGTTCTCCCCGGGCTGCTGCCCGAACGGTTCACCGGAAGCGGCGTTCTCCTGCCGTGACTGTACTGTCGGCACCGGCTCCGCGGATTCCTCCCCGGAAGCAGCACCATCGGGATCCGACTCTGTCTGCCGGCATGCGTCCGTTCCGGTATTTCGCACGGTGTCACCCATCTCCGCTCTCTGTCTCGCCGCATCCGGTCCCTGCAGTTCAAAGCGGAACTCCTGTGCCGCATCCGGGTACTTCTCCCTGTCCACAGGAGAGATGAACATGGCCAAAGGGCGGGCATAAGTCTTGAAATCACCGTACATGGCCTGATATACCACCAATGTCTCCCTCGTCTCCGTATGCTCTGCAATTGCCGTGATCTGATATAGATTCCCTTTAAAATGTTTATAGATTTCATGTGGTTTGGGAACGAATGACATTTAGAGGTCTCCTTTCAAATTTGTCTAAAGGAAGTATACCCCTATTTTGCTAAAATGTCATGCAATTCCATTTATTCGGTCATAAAAAAACTGTAAACTGTACTCCCCATCCTTATTCTCCCGGCAGAGCCATTATGCATCTGTCCGACCGACGGACAGACCTACAGCACCTTTACGCAAAAAGTGCAGTCCCGGTCTGTAAAAGCCAGCTCTTCCAGTACGCCGGTCAGCCGCTCCCGCTCTTCCTCGTTCAACCTGACGATCCTGCCATGGTGGATGCTGAGAGTATATTCCCTGCTGCCGTCCATATCCACCACCCGCGTCAGCATCACACCGCTGTTCCTGTAACCCTGCCGTTCCAGATATTCCCTGGCCTCTTCCACCAGCTGACACTCCAGCTCACAATAGTAATTCTCCAGTTCCCCCCCACTGAAAGCGGTTCTGCTCAGCGCCGTACCCGCACTGCAAAAGGCTGTAACCATGATCAACAGGATCGTTACAGCCCGGAATCTCAGACTGCCTGTTCTTCTCTTCATTGTACCTTCCTCCGTTCAATGTCTTTTGATACAGGCATTATATAAAATTATAAGTACGTTAAAACTCTCTTGAAAACTTCACCCGGCAGAGAATAACATAATTCATTCCATGATCC
Source organism: Acetatifactor sp. (assembly GCA_029064505.1). GTDB lineage: Bacteria > Bacillota > Clostridia > Lachnospirales > Lachnospiraceae > Acetatifactor. The sequence continues at coordinate 4,369 of JAIEKC010000338.1, read as the reverse complement.
TCATCTCACATCGGGGCATCACTCCGACGGAACGCCAAAACCGGCAGCTGACCCGGCACATATGCTCAACCGCCAGACAAGGCATCACTCCGACGGAACGCCCAATGCGGCAAAGCCATGGTCAAAAAGCAGCTCATTCGCCCTCTCCAACGTCCATCCCCGCTTTCGGGCGAACAGGATCAGCGCATCCCTTTTCTCCCTGGCATACAGCTCCCTGTTGCAGGACAGCTTCAGCATTTTCTGCATCTCTCCACAGGTAAGATCCAATCCAAACGCCAGGGCGATCAGCTTATCACGGGAAGGCGTTCTCTCCCCGGAAAATATCTGATACACATACGCCCGGTCCATCATGGAGCGGCGCACCACCTCCGCCTTGCTGACTCCCTTTCGTAACAGCAGCTCCTCCAGATAATCGGACAGCTTACCCGTTATCATGCTGTACCTATTGACTCTCAGATAATCCTCAATGTCTGTCGCCGCCATGATCTCATGCGTCAGTTCCTCGGTGGTCTTAGTTTCCATATTGCATCTCCTTCATTTCATGTGCTATAATTCTACCAAATTGCCGCCGATACGACAAGCTGAAAATGACCAAACACCCATGAGGCAGCGCCCGCATCGCTGCAGATGCGTAATATCCGGAAAGGAAAGAGCAGCATGGATCACGAAGAGATCAGAGTACTAAAGCAGAGCGAAAAGAGTATCGTATGCCTGGTGCGTGAACAGAACGGATCGCAGGTATTCATCCGGAAGATACTGAAAGGACAGCATCCCATCTATCAGATGCTGTTGGACTGTCCTCACCCCGGCCTGCCGAAGCTGCAGGAGGTCACACTCTCCGAAGACTCTACAACCGTTATCGAGGAATATATAGAAGGACAGGCTTCCGGTACCGGAGAATTGTCCGAAAAACAGTTCCTGAACCTTGTCCGGGAATTATGTTCCGTCCTGGAATTTCTTCACGGAAAGGGCATCATACACCGCGATATCAAGCCTTCCAATATCCTTCTCACAAAGGACGGCCATGTCCGTCTCATTGACTTTGATGCCGCCCGCATGCCAAAGGAGCATCTGGAGCAGGACACAAAGCTTCTGGGGACCAGAGGCTTTGCCCCTCCGGAACAATACGGCTTCTCCCAGACCGACGAGCGGACGGATATCTATGCCCTGGGGGCAACCCTGAACCATCTTATGGGAGAAAAATTCCGGAAACTCCGCTATAAGAGGATCATCCGGAAATGCATGAATCTGGATCCGGAAAAACGATACCAGTCCGTAAAACAGGTACGGCAGGCCTTTTTCATACCGAAAAAGGCCTCCTTTGCGGCTGTTTTCCTGATCTTTCTGGCAGGGTGCTGCATGATCTGCCTGCCCTCTTTCCGGAAAAACAATACGGCAGGCTTCGAAAATGGGGGGGGTGCTTCCCTCACAGTACTGCCTCCCCCGGAAGCTCCCCACTGGGACGGCGAGACAGGCACCGCATTCTGGGGAAATGTACCGGAATCGGGCATCGGGGACGAAGTGCAGTTTTATGTCAGACTGTACAGAAGGGATACGGAAACTCCTCCGGATCCCGATGACAGCGACTGGTATCATGAAGAAAAAACAAGGATAGGCGGCTCCCACCGATACAGAGATATTCTGTCCTGGAGCTTTTCGCCGGCTCTGGAGGAGAACGGGTTTTACTATTTTACCATAGCTTCCGCAGGGGACGGCATCCGGTACACCGACAGTCCCTATGTCGTCTCGGATGTCTTCAGATATACAGGCGAAAGCGCACCCCCGCTGCCCGTGCCCACAGGCCTTGCATGGGCAATGTATGAGAAAGACAACACCCGGTCGTATTACGCCATATGGGACAACCTTGACGATTATGATGAAAATGACTGGTTTAACGTAACCGTCTATGATAAGACCGGCGCGTATGTAATGAACAATACATGGTCGAAAAGCGATATTTCCAAAAGGGGGCTGGGGGGAATTAATGTCCCCACGGAATTTCTGATCTCCGGACCGGACTGCGCATACCGCTTTACCGTTCAGGTCTATTCCTCGCGCCCCAACGAATACCGGAAAAGCCCCATGCCGGATCCCGCGCCGGAGGAATATTATAGCCCCTGGCTTATCTACGGCCCCCAAAGCGATAAATGACCGGCAGGATTTCCGAAATTTTTCTCCGCAATGTCTGCTGACAGCAGACCTGTATTGAAATTGTTCCATGTATACTACAGAAGTGGTTCGTCCGGTGTGTTTTCCGGACAATGTAACCATTCTATCTGATGAACAGCCTCTCGGAAGCTCCCCCGCTCCTGTTTTTGCGGCCGATTTCCTTCCTGCTGCACACAGGTCCGGTCAACGCGGATCCCACGTTTGGGATACACTTTGTGTACCTGCCGTAAATTTGTGCACAACGGATAAAAATCTTCCCGCAGATCCGGACAAAAAAGAGAGTCCGAAAGACTGTATGATTGTACAGGAGGAACAGAACATGAAGAAAAAAGGAATTTTAACGGCGGCTCTGGCACTCGTGCTGATAGCTTCTCCTTTTGGCGGTATGAATGTGTCCGCCGAGGAAGACGGGGAGGTATCCGCACAGGCAGAAAGCCGTGCCGCAGCATCCGCTATGGAGGTTCTAAGACTGGGGACGCTCAACGATGTCCGGTTTTCCGAGGATCTTATGCGGTGCTGCTTTTCTTTCCCCACAGTTGAATATGGCCGTTACATGGCACATATCAGGGTTTACCGGGATGGGGAATTATTCAAGGAATACGATACCAGGAACGATGACAGTTCCCCATGGAACATTTATCTCAACCAGGGAGAAAACGACGGCAGCTACAGGTCGGTTGAACTGCCCTTCTATCAGGATCTGGAGGAATCCGGTTCCTATTATTTCGAGGTTCGCATGGAAAAGACAAGATCCGGCAGTCTGTCCGTGAGTGAGACAGCCACCTCAGCCACCGTGCAGTATACCCGCCCCGAACAGGCTCTGGGCACCACGATCGGATATTGGGATGCGGAAAAGGAAGGCATTTTCCACTTTACTTCTGTGGAAGGCGCCGCAGGATATGAGTACCGCCTGTACAAAGAGTACAACGGCGAGTGGTATCCATGCATTCTCCGCACCACCTCCGCCGGCACCTATACCAACATAGGCCATCAGTATGCATTCAGTGATATAACCTCCGGCAGTGCCGGAGACGCAGGCGGCGAGGACAGGACCATAGATTTCACACCGCACATCTTCGGGAATGCATATGTCGCTCCGGAGGGTCGTTACCGCGTCACCATAAGGGCTCTGAGCGGCAATCCCACTGAAATCGCCAATGGCGTGGAAGGCACAATGTCCGATATACTGCAGACCGGAGAGGGTGAAGCCGATCAGGCGGATGAGGATACGGATACAGATACGGCTTCCGTTCTGGAAACCCGCATAGAAACGGCACAGTCCGGCGATGTGATCCACCTGCAGAATGTCACCACCCTTTCCTCTTCCGAGGTAAGGCAGCTTCTGGATAACGGACTCACACTGGAGATGGAATACACTTATGAGGGCGTGGACTATAAAGTGCGCATTCCCGCCGGGGCATCCATGGACGACAGCATTCCCTGGTACGGTCCGCTGTATCTGGCACAGCATTACGGCGTCAGCAGTCTGGGCAGGCCATCTGCCGCAGGCGGACCCTCTTACACCGTGCAGCAGGGTGATACCCTGGGCAAGATTGCCCGTGCCAACAATATGTCACTGACCGAGCTGGCGGCAAAGAATCCCCAGATCAAGAACATAGACATTATCATTCCGGGACAGGCCATTCAGCTGAAATGATCCCTTATATTACATGGGAATATGGTTTCGACGCAGCGGGATGAATGATCTGAATATCGCAGCTATTTTAACAGGGCGGCTCATACAGAGCCGCCCTGTTTCTATTCGGTGCTTCTATCCGTTGTTTTAATTGACTGTTCTATTCACTGTTCTATTCACTGCTTTTATCCGGTCAGAAACCGTACTTTTGAATCGTCTGTTTCACACTATTGCATCGTTAGAATTTCCAGACGATGCCACCCGCCGTCAAAATTTTGCCTTGCACTGGCACGGGGCATGCGGCTCCAAAATCCAATTTCTGACCGGATGGAGTACTAGTGTGCTGTACCATTCATTTTCAGTCAAATGACGCAGAATGAATTTTCAGCCTGCAAGACAGCAGAACGAGACGATGCGGTGGCAATTTACTAAAGTAAATGTTGAGTGAAGCCACCAAAGAGCTAAAGCTCTTGGCAGATGGAAATTCAAGCAAGTCATTTGGCGAAATATGAACGGTACAGCACACTAGTACAGCAGTGCGTAATTAACGGTGAATAATGTGCC
>JAIEKC010000337.1:0-2931 GCA_029064505.1 Acetatifactor sp. | reverse complement strand
CCCCCCAAATGACTTCTTCTTTGTTTATATATATCAATTTTCCGTTTACACAACTCCACGTAAAATGGGGGGGGCACTTCTGATCAGGAAAAAGAAAAGACGCCGGAGGCAGAGCGCAAAACGGAAAATGAACTTGTTATCGCCCCTGCCCTGAATTACATAGAAGAAAATTACATGCAGCAGTTTACCATAGAGCATCTCGCTGACTTATGCCACTGGAGTCCCACCCATTTCCGAAGGGTTTTCCATGACATTATGGGCACTTCACCCCTGGATTTCGTGAATAATACCCGTATCTCCAAGGCATGTCATCTGCTGCGCAGCACCGAGGAATCGGTTTTAAACATTTCGGAGACAGTGGGATTTCATTCCGTTTCCAGCTTTAACCGCTATTTTGTAAAGATCTTGCAGATGTCTCCCAGAGACTACCGGAAACAGATGCTGAAATCGGAAAAAAGGGCGGAAAATCAATCCATACTGGAATACGCGGGGTGGCTTTATCCCGAAAAATAAAAGAACCTCCCTGCGTTCGCACGCCTGGAGGTTCTTATCTTTATTCATCCTGTTTTCCGTTTCTCTTTCTCTTTGTGCGGAAAATAATAACCCCAAATCCCAAACCTTGCGCCTAATGCATGCAGCAGAGGAAGAACACATCCTCCCCGGCAATGCCCCCGACCTCACCTTCGGCTACTGTGTGCTCCTCCACATAATCTGCGTAAGTAGTGTCTGACACCGCTCTCACACCCACACTCACCAGCATAGCCGTTAAACTGCTGAGCAAAAGGCAGGCATAACCATCCCATCCCATTACCATAAATAAAATCCTCTTATTTTTCTTTTCTGTATTGTACGGGCGTCATTCCGTAACTTTTTTTAAAAAGCCTGTTGAAGTGCTCCACATTCTCATACCCCACTTCTGCGGCAACGGTCTCCACCGTCAGGTCCGTCTCTTTCAGCATGGTCCGGGCCTTTTTCATGCGCTCCTTCTTCACCGCCTCCTGAAAGGTCATTCCGGCTTTTTCCCTGATATATTTGGACAAGTATGGCTTTGACAGATGGAATACATCGGAAAGCGTTTCCAGAGTCACATCCTGATAATTTTGCTGGATATAGCTGATGATCTCTACGATCCGCTCCTCTCTGCCTTCGGTGATATGCTGTTCCGCCGTCAGCTTGTTCACGGCGGAAGCCAGCGCCGCCACAGAGGCCTTTATGATATCTTCATCCACGCCCACGCCCCAGTAATAATGCCCGTTCTGGAGCAATCCCACATAAGCCGCCGCCTTGGAACTTGAACCTTTGGAAATAGCATGCTCCTCATAGACAGAAAGCTGATAACTGATGCCGAAGAAGGTCTTCAGGCAATTGCTGACAGCGTCCAGACGCCCGTTGCCCTGCCCGCAGATCACCCTCCGCTCCCCTTTCTGTTCCACTGTGACTTCCGCCTGTATTCCCTTTTCCTGTTTAAAGTGGCACTCAGAAACGTTAAATACACTGCGGGGAGTTATATATGCCTCCTCAAAAATAGAATAGATCTCCGCGGGAAGCAGCTCCTGATGGCGCTTATCAGAGACGCCTTTGATCAGATATCCCACTTCCTCCTTCATGGCAGCAGGAAGAGCAAAGCCAAACTGCTGCTTTAAGACAAACGCCACGCCACCCTTTCCGGAGACACTGTTGATCCGGATCACATCGGACTCATACTCCCGGCCTACATCCGCAGGGTCAATGGGCAGATAGGGGACATCCCAGCGTTTGCCGCTCTTTCCCTCCTTCAGCCATGTCATACCCTTGCTGATGGCATCCTGGTGGGAACCGGAAAATGCTGTGAATACCAGATCCCCGGCATAAGGGGTCCGCTCATGAACCTTCATACCCGTATATCTCTCATAAGCTTCCCTCACCTTCATGATATGGGAAAAGTCCAGTCCGCTGTTCACACCGTGGCATACCATATTCATCGCCACAGTGACAATATCCACATTGCCGGTGCGTTCCCCGTTGCCGAAAAGCGTGCCTTCCACTCTGTCCGCTCCTGCCAGGATTCCAAACTCCGCGTCACTGACTCCACATCCTCTGTCATTATGAGGATGAACGCTCAGGACAACATTCTCCCTGTATTTCAGATGCTTATGCATGTACTCCACCTGACAGGCAAACACATGGGGCATTGCCACCTGCACGGTGGTAGGCAGGTTGATGATGGCCCTGTGCTCCGGATCAGGCTGCCATACATCCAGAACCGCATTGCAGACCTCCAGAGCATAATCCACCTCTGTCTGGGAAAAACTCTCCGGGCTGTATTCAAAAATGAAATTGCCCTCTGTCTCCTCCGCCATATCCTTCAGCAGCTTCGCTCCGTCTACGGCAAGCTGTCTGATGGCATCCTTATCCTTTTTGAATACCTGCTCCCTCTGTTCCACGGATGTGGAGTTATAGAGATGCACCACGGCACGGGGAGCACCCTTTACCGCCTCAAAGGTCTTCCTGATAATATGTTCTCGCGCCTGCGTCAGCACCTGTATCGTCACATCTTCGGGAATCATGTCCCTTTCGATCAATGCCCTGATAAAATTGTACTCCGTATCGGAGGACGCGGGAAATCCCACCTCAATCTCCTTGAACCCAATGTCCACCAGCAGTTTGAAAAATTCAAGCTTTTCCTCCATACTCATGGGATCGATCAAAGCCTGATTTCCGTCCCGCAGATCCACACTGCACCATACAGGGGACTTTTCTATAGTATCCTTCTTCACCCACTCATAAGTCACTTCCGGTGGCATGTGATAAGTCTTTCCGTATTTTTCTCCGATCGCTGTCATAATAAAACCTCTTTCCTCGTAGTGATTGCACTATCTTATCACACAGGAAAGAGGCCAACAATGATTTTTATTAACTTGTTGTTTGACTTATTTTAATCTATACCTTGTG
>JAIEKC010000336.1:0-5627 GCA_029064505.1 Acetatifactor sp. | reverse complement strand
GTTCTGGGATCCATTAAAAAGCCGATCAATATCCAGCCGGCAGGATTCATGACCTCGTCCACAGTCAGATTTCCGGAGTCTACCTTATCCACGGCCTCCATGATCTCTCCAAACTGTGGAAAACGTTCTTCCCCGCCGTAATATTCATATATAATTCTTGCGCAGGAGGGAGTAATACGGCTCTCTCCCTTATACTTTCCCTCCAGCTGCAGCCGCTCATGCTCGCTGGAATGGTGATCAAACCAAAGTCCGCAGCCCTCCACATAAGGCACATTGGCAAGGCAGTCGTCCTCATTTATCTCGACCAGGCCATCCTGCAGGTCCTTGGGATGTGCAAATTTCCAGTGATCGATTATACCAGCCTCCAGCAATAGTGCACCACATACCAGACCGTCAAAATCAGAGCGCGTTACTAATCTCACATTATCTTCCTCCTTCATACATGTTTTGCCCTGCCTGTCCTTTTTCGGCAGCAGGGACTTGAATATATTCATAGTATACCATGACCACAGACCAATCATGGTACGGATGGCCATTCGGCCGCTGAATGCCCTGAATATGGACTTATTATACCATATCTTTCCGCATTTTTCCATTTTTTAATGAAAATGGAGCCTTTGTGAAACAGGCTGTTCACAAACCATGCCGGTCCCGGCGGTGTACAGGTCATGGGACTGTGGCTTAATCTTCTTCGATCACCTGAATCTCCAGATAATCAAAGTCGATATCTTCTATAAAGTTATCCTGAGTGAAACGCGTCTTGCTGTGGCGCCTGAAGTCGGAGACGGTCTTGTCGAGCCAGATCGGTTTTCCCAGATCAAATTCGTAGCATACTTCCTCCAAAGCGCGAAATACCTTATGGGTGCGGGTATCCTCACGGTCGTCCGCAATGCAGGTATCCCTCAGCATGTGATTGTTTTGAAAAATTCTTGCCCATAGACGAAACATTTTTTGCTCCCTTTTCTGTATTTTGAGGCGGTTCCCGAACGGTTATGTTGATTTTACCTTTTCGGGACATGAATTGCAATGCATATTTTTAAAGAACTGTCATATATATAGAAGGATATGGATAAAAAAAGGGAGAAAAAGATTAAATATTTGTGAATAATACACATTTTCAATACATTTTATGTTATACTGAATGTGAAATATTTGAAAGAAGTTCTGACAAAGGAGTAGTTATGGATTTAAAAGTGGACAACGGGGATGGGATCGACAGTTGGAAAGAGGTCACATTGGTCTATAATGCGGCGCTGCGCCAGATTCAGACCAGAATGGAAATCCTGAACGATGAATTTCAGCATGTACATCAATACAATCCTATTGAACATATCAAGGCTCGCATTAAGACCCCGGAGAGCATTGTCAAGAAGCTGAAACGACACGGTTATGCGTCTACCATTGATAATATGGTGAGATATGTAAATGATATTGCGGGCATCCGTATCATCTGTTCTTTTACGTCGGATATCTATCGCATTGCGGATATGATCCGCGAACAGAGAGATATTAAAGTGATTGCGGTGAAGGATTATATCACTTTCCCCAAAGCAAGCGGGTACAAGAGCTATCATATGATCGTCACACTGCCGGTCTATCTCTCAGACCGCAATGTGGATACAAAGGTGGAGATCCAGATACGTACGGTAGCCATGGACTTTTGGGCCAGTCTGGAGCACAAGATCCACTACAAGTTTGAGGGAGATGCACCGGATCATATCAAAAGCGAACTTGTGGAGTGTGCCAAAATGGTAACCGATCTGGATGCGAGGATGCTGTCTCTGAACGAGGAAATTCTGGCGATCGTACAAAAGGCGGATATTGAAGAGGAGAAGAAGTCGAAAAAGGTGATCTGAACAGGAAGCCGGGATCAGAGCCGGTCTGTGGTTTAAACAGAAATTTGCTGTCGGGTCAGAGGCCGGACGACGTGATAAAGGGCATTTGCTCATCCGGGGAAGGATCCCTGTTGAGCGGATGCCCTGTTGCTTTTCGGGGCGGAGGGGCTGCCTGAACTGCTGCTTCCGTTCGTTCCGTTCGCAGCGGCAGCCGCACATTTTTGCGTGACAGTTTTCCCTGCCTTTGCTATAATGTAACTGTTTCATTTATTTCGCAGCCGGAAAATGCCGCTCCAGGCACCGGGGAAACGCCCTGCGTTTCGGAACCGGTTCCGAATAGCTGTAGGGAAAGAAAAAGGTGAGGGAGGTTCTGTTCATGACTGCAGGAAGGAAAGTAATGCTTCAAAATATTTTGTTCTTTCTGCTTTTGCTGTTCGCTTATCTGACCGTAACATTGTTCCTGTTTCATCGGCAGACTGTGGGTTACGGCGGAAGGTACGCTTCGGATATTGCTCCCTATATCGATGAGATGCAGGGGCTGGATACCGGTTATGATTTCCCCTACCCCATATTGTTTCTGACGGGAAGGCTTTTTCTGCTCTTTACTTCACCGGCCCATGCCATGGCGCTGGCGGTAACTCTGTGGAATGGCCTGACTCCCCTTGCCCTGAAATATTGTTTTGACCGTTTCCTGAAGGCAGGGGACGCCGACTCTGCCGGGAGAGGGATACTCTCCACTTTGCTTGTCTTTTCGCTTTTATTTGCATCCATGTTATACCCTCTCACCTGGCTGGGGCATTACCATGAGTTTGAGGAGGGATTTCTCTATCGCTATCTGGGAACCTTTACGCCCAACCCCTACCATAATGCGACTTATCTGACGGCGCGTTCTCTTTCCGTTCCGGCATTTTTTCTGTTTGCGGATATTTTGACCTTCTATGAGAAAGAGGATAGGTGGTTCCACACCAGGTATCTCTGCTTTTCCCTTTTTCTGCTTCTTACCACTCTGGCAAAACCCAGCTTTACTCTGGTGCTTGTCAGCGCTGCCGGTATCATTATGCTGTGGAGGCTTGTGCGCTGCCGCTTTCGGAAGATCAGGGCGTTTTTTCAGATGGGCATCTGGTTTGTTCCCACCTTTCTGGTGCTGATATATCAGTTTGGAAGCGTCTTCCGGTCTGACCGTGTTTCGGACGGCGGCGTGGGATTTGGGTTTCTGACAGCCTGGTCCATGCTGTCGGATCATGTTCCGCTGTCCATCCTGCTGGGAATGGCATTTCCTCTGACAGTGCTTCTGTTCGGTCTGCTGCAGAGACGGATTTCCGATCTGCTGAAATTTTCATGGCAGTTTTTTCTGGCAGGGCTGTTGACACTGACCTTTCTGTATGAGAAAGGTTATCGTCTGGCTCATGTGAATTTTTCCTGGGGATACATGTATGGTCTTTTCTTTGCCTATGCGGTGAGCCTGGTCGTTTTGGCTAAAAATACGCTGCGCCACGGACAGCCGGTGTGGCAGCTGGCGGCTCAGTGGGGCGTATATGGCCTGCATCTGATCTGCGGGATCGATTATTTCCGGATACTTCTTCAAGGGGGATTATTCCATTGATTCCGTATATTTCCTCCCGATATGCCACGCCGTAGCATGCGTCGGCATGAACCGTCACATAACCGCGTTCCCTGAAACTTTCCTCCAAGCCGTACGGATAGACGTATACGGTGGTATCCGTCTTCCTTAGTTCGGCATCCTCCGGAGGGTTCATTCCCATGTAATATCTCCCGAAGTGCGTTAACTCCATAAACTGGAGATCGCCTTCGTATTCCGCGGTATCCATGAATTCATAAGGCGAAATCCTGTCATACAGCATAATGTTGGCATAATTCAGCGCAAACACGGATATCTTCCCGTCGGTAAGCGACTGGGCACAGGCCAGGGCGTCCTCATATCGATACCAGTTCATGTGGGAAACCCAGGGATTCCCGTAAGAGCTGTAGTCCACAGGGTAGGAGGCCTGAGAATAAATATAATAGCCAAAGCAGGCGGAGTACAGGCATACGGCTGTGACCAGGACCGGCTTTGCCTTTCGCAGGATTCGTCCCAGGCACAATATTCCCATGCCGCCGTACAGGATGATGGGAATATGAATGTAATTTACCTTGTGAAAGTATACATGATCGATACTGCATCCGACCAGAAAGGCTGCGAAAAACCATATGGCCGCGAGGAAGTGCATCGGCAGTTCCTCTTTCCGGAACAGCCACCGGAAAAATATTTTTATGTGAGAGAAAAGTCCGAGCAGAATGAATGGGGTGGAGATATAATAATAAGAGCCAACCGTTGCGTTGCTGATCCACCACCTGTCGTCATACTGTCGGAAGAGCATCGTCACAAGGGAAAGGATTCGCTGTTTGACGACCCAGGTATGAAAGGTCATTTCCCCCGTTCTGAGTGCGGGCAGTTTCGGAATGGAGATCAGTTCCGTCCGGATCTCCGGTATCAGCCCGAAATTCACCGCCAAAAATAAAAACAGCGGCAGAGCCATGAGGAACAGCATGAGAAAACACAGGAAAAAAGTTCTGTCAAAAGTGATCTTTTTACGGAAAAAGAACAGGCTGGCCAAAAGGATCAGGGGGATCAGCAGCCAGGTGAGCGCATAACTGTATAAGGTCAGTCCCCAGAAAAAGGATGCCGCCCAGAGACTTCTTTTCCTGCCGTTCAGATAACGGCAAAAAAAGAACATGGCCGTCAGAAGCAGCGGAACCGCCAGGTTGGATTCCAGACCAAAACGTGACTGCTGTATGTGCCATGGATTGACTGCCAGAAGAAAAGAGAAAAACAGGCCCGCCTGCTCTGAGCGGAACATTTCCTTTCCAAGGCCGTATACCACAAGGATCGAGAGGCATCCCAAAATTGCCTGGGGAAGCCGTATCGTTGTTACGGATACACCGAACAATGCAAAAAACGGCATGGTAAAATAGGAGTAGAGCACATTCATGCCGCTGCCCCAGACGGTATAGTATACGGGTCTGGTATACCCGAAGGAGTCGATCCCATAGTTCATGACGGCCCAGGAATTGTATGCGGAATACGCTTCATCCTGATGCAGGCCCATGGGATTGTCTTTCAGACATAACAGCCTGACCAGACTGCTGGCCAGGAAAATAAGCGCCAGCCGGAATTCCGGCATTCGGATCCATTTTTTCCAATGTATCTTCATAAGCTGATTCCTTTCACGTATCGGTGGGAACATTTTCTTCCCGAATATGGTATTGGGTTCTGAACAGCAGCAATCTTAGAATATGAATTATGCCCCAAACTGAGGAGTGCCCAGACACCTTTCGGCATCTGGGCTATTATGAAAAAATTATCTAATTATCTGTTCTTTACTGTAAATAAATTATATCATTCAAATATGAACAAAGTATGAACGAGGTGTAAAAACTTGGTGAATGTTATAAAACGGAATCGAAATTGCCTGTCAAATTGTGCAAAATATACAAAAAGGCAAAAGCGACAGGTAGTACTGCAAAAAGTGTGATATACTTGTTAGACGATCACTAAATAAATTACCGGGAGGATATGGAATGAGCAGAATATCGAAGATGGGAGAACGGATCATTCCGATCATATTGTCTTTTCTGGGAACCTGTGGGGTAAGCTACCTGCTGGAACTGACCGGAAGCGGATATCCGGACTTCAATGTGATGTCTGTGTTCTGTGCGGCAGCCATATATATATTGCTGAAACGTATTGACAGACATCAGGAGAGAAGACATTTCGTTTATGCGGCGGCGGTC
>JAIEKC010000335.1:0-2769 GCA_029064505.1 Acetatifactor sp. | reverse complement strand
GCCGTATTCAGTATTATGCGACATCATACAGCAGAAGTCCTGACCATGAAGGACGGGCAGCAATAAGATATGATAGGAAAGAGATCCTGAAAGGCTGTTATTGGAATAATTGGGTGAAAGCCTCCTTATTCCCTAAAGATGAAAAATATGATAAACGCATGAGCGCAGAAATGGCGTATATGGATGATACGGCATTAAAGCTTGGGGTTTTTGATCAGCGTTGTTTTTATAAAGCTTTTGCGGAGTTTGATAACCAGAGCATCGAAACGAGCCTGAAAAGTGATGATTTGATCGTGAGAATATTCGCTGTGCTAGACAGGCGGATCGGAAAGCGGAGACTGGAATTGATGAAAGAAACCATAGTAAATGAGCCTGCATCATTTCAGGAGTTTTATGTGATACGCGCAAAAGCAGAGGGTTTATTGTAAATATGATGTTGTTCTTCCTCTAAACTCATTATGCCATGATTGCCATGAAAAAGGTCATATTATATCGTGATTGCAGAGCAATCATGGCATGGATGGCCATACGGCCGGTTACTGCCATGAATATGGACTTATTATACCATGACCGAAATTACTTCGTTTGAGGGTGTGTATGTCAAAATTGGAGACTTAATCCGTTGTGAACAAAAGGAAAATTGACTCACATGACATTTACTTTACAGCCACCAAAGTAAATTCTCCCGGAATTTTGTCGTCAGTCCATGCCGGATGTTCGTCAAATTGTTTCAGAGTGAATCCGCAGCTTATTACGGAATTGATGATCTCGCTGATCGTATATTTCCGGTAAAGACATTTCGGCATTTCCTTTCTGACCGATTCTTCAAAGAAACGCGCATGTGCCATTTCGCCTTCAAAGACCTCCGTTGAAAAGTAACTCATGGCAGGCTGCTCAAAATGCAGAATATCCGATATTTTGGTAAAGGGGTGGAAATCACTGCATATCATTTTTCCGTTTGGCTTCAGCAGAGTATGCATCATGTGCATGAATTCATCAATATCATGAAAATAATGCAATATACCGCCTTCCATAAAGACCACATCAAAATGATCGCCATATTTTTCCGTGTCGATCTCCAGAACATCGCATACTTCATAATTGATATCCACATTGGCGGCAGCGGCAGTCTCCAGAGCATATTTCCGGTTATCCTCAGAAATGTCAAACACCGTTACCTCCGCGCCCAGAACGGCTAAGGGAACCGCCTTTTTTCCGCAGGAACCGCATATATTTGCAATCCGTACACCGGAACAGCTGTCAAAGTAAGGGGCATACTTTTTTAACATTCCCACTGGATCTTCCACATCCTTTTTTGCCCTCTCAGATGGAGTCCCGTTGTGTCTGCACCAGAAATCATAAGCGGAATATTCCCATGCTCTCTTATTTTGAATGCGGTAGTTATTGTGCTTTTCCAACCATTCCTCCACCATTTTGTGGTAAACCGAATTCTTTTCCGCGTTTTCATGATAAAATTCCAGGGACTGTACCGGAACGACAAGATGATCGATCTGAACCAGGTCTGTATTTTTATACAGAAATTCCTCCGTATCCGCGTCAGGATAACCGCCGTAAAACATGCACCGGATTGTCATTGTCCCGTATATTGCATCAAAATACTTGAAGCCATTCCCCACATGTGTCACTTCACCGTTATAAGAGAAAAAGCATTTCGCCGCGTCCTCATCTTTCCATTGGAAGGTCAGACATATCTTATTTGACGGAAATTCGAGACCATGTGCAAAAATCATGGTTTTTCCGTCAATCTTAAATGGAATATGATTTTGAAGCAGACTTTCTGCCACAGAACAGAGTATATGCCACTCTCTCCTGAACTGCATGGTATTTGTGTCAATGTGATATTCAATTTTCCTATGTTCCATTTTCTCTTCTCCTTTATCAAAATCAAAGATAAAAGTTCTGTCTTTGTTAAAGGTATTATAAGAGAAAGGGAGCGGTAAGTCTTGTCCTGTAGGATTACATTTTGTCAGGCCGGCAGTATTCCACCCGCCCCGGACAGTGATCTCCACCTGCAAGGGCAGGAAAGTTTTTGTGATAGGGAAACCGCGTCGGACAAAGCTGGGGGGAAAGCCGTGAAATCTGGAAAAGGCTTTTGTGAAAGCTTCCGGTGTGTCATAGCAGAAGTTATAGGCGAGTTCTATGACGGGAATATCCGATGAAGACAGTTCCTGTGCCGCAAGAGTAAGCCGCCTGTTGCGGATATATTCCATGATCGTGATCCCGAAGACAATTTTGAAGAGGGAGGAAAGGTGGGACGTGCTGACAAAAAAATGTGCGGCGATCACAGCAGGTGTCAGATCCTCAAAAAGATTTTGTTCCATATAATCTACTACCTGCTGCAGCATGGTAAGTGAAAAGTAGTTCGTATTCGTTGGTTCAGATGCCATATCAGACCTCCATAAGGTTAGAGCGTGATATTATTTTATCTCTGAATGTCGGTTGCGTCAAATTCCTGTTTTTGTCTGAGATTGGCTTGACATTATTCTGATTACAACATATGCTTAGAGAGACAAATCATTCCCCGGTCTATACGCCCCGCTTCGCGGCCTGTTGCGCTCTGATTTGGCGGGCGTAGCCCCGCTACGCCTTTTCAATCGGGTCCTGCATCCTACAAAGTGCGACAGTAAGAATCCTCATATATTGGTAAACAGCTATATGTAAATACTATTTCCCAGGGTTGTTTCATGAAGAAAAATTAAAATCGGTATATAGAGCATTTTTACGAGGGTTATGGAAGCTATACGAATT
>JAIEKC010000334.1:0-3210 GCA_029064505.1 Acetatifactor sp. | reverse complement strand
TGTACGGACAGTATAAGAGACTGACCGGTCTGTATGAAGGTGTCCTCACCGGTAAGGGACTTTCCTATGGCGGTTCTCTTGCGAGAACAGAGGCTACCGGTTACGGTCTGCTTTATCTCACAGCGGAAATGTTAAAGTGCAACGGCAAGGATATCGCTGGTAAGACCATCGCAGTATCCGGTGCGGGCAATGTGGCAATTTATGCGATCCAGAAGGCGCAGCAACTGGGTGCTAAGCCTGTGACCTGTTCCGATTCCACCGGCTGGGTATATGATCCCGAAGGAATCGATGTGGCTCTGCTGAAGGAAGTAAAGGAAGTAAAGCGTGCGAGACTGTCAGAGTACGCTGCCGCAAGACCCAGCGCAGAGTATCATGAGAAGAAGAACGGCGAGCACGGCGTATGGAGCGTAAAGTGCGATATCGCGCTTCCCTGCGCTACCCAGAATGAACTGGATATCGAGGATGCGAAGATGCTGGTTGCCAACGGCTGCTTTGCGGTAGCAGAGGGCGCTAACATGCCTACCACCATGGACGCTACCGAATACTTCCAGAAGAACGGCGTTCTGTTCTGCCCCGGAAAGGCTTCCAACGCAGGCGGCGTGGCTACCTCCGCTCTGGAGATGAGCCAGAACAGCGAGAGACTTTCCTGGACCTTCGAGGAGGTTGATTCCAAGCTCCAGGGTATCATGGTAAATATATTCCACAATCTGGACGATGCAGCTAAGAAGTACGGCATGGAAGGCAACTATGTGGCAGGCGCTAATATCGCGGGCTTCCTGAAGGTTGCTGAGGCTATGACGGCTCAGGGTATTGTATAAGTGTGGGAAGAAGTTCTAGATCTCACACTGAAGAATCGCAGGCGAACTTGTTCGCCTGCGATTCTTCACACGGATTGCTTGTGCCGCCGCAGACGGCATAATAGGCAGTGTAAGGAACTATATGTAAGCGGAAAGGCCGGGAAAGGCCAGCGATGGCTTTATACCGGCCTTTCCTTTCGGGGTATCATTTATGAACAGAGAAAAATATTGTTTGCTGGAAGAGTTCATGTTGTCATGTATGGATGACAGCGCCCATGATAAGGAACATGTGTATCGTGTCTTGTACAACGCGCTGGAAATTGCGCAGTCTGAGAGTAATATAGATCATGATGTTCTGATCGGAGCCTGTCTGCTGCATGATATCGGACGGCGGGAGCAATTTGAAAATCCTGCTCTGTGTCACGCCATGGTGGGGGCAGAAAAAGCGTATCGCTTTTTGACGGAACAGGGATTTGAGACAGAGTATGCACGGCAGGTAAGGCATTGCATTCAGACACACAGATACAGAAAAAGTGATCCGCCTCAGAGTATGGAGGCAAAGATCCTGTTTGATGCGGATAAATTAGATGTGGCGGGAGCAATCGGGATTGCCAGAACCCTGATCTACAAGGGAATTGTCTCAGAACCGCTGTATTCGGTACTGGCGGACGGGACAGTCTCCAACGGAGAGGAGGACACGGCGCCTTCTTTTTTTCAGGAGTATAAATATAAGCTGGAAAATATATACGCCAATTTTTATACGGAAAAGGCAGTCCAAATGGCCGAAGAAAGACGGCATATCGCGGCAGCATTTTATCAGAGCCTGTACAGGGAAGTGAATTCTTCCTATCAAAACGGGCGGGATGAACTGGACAGGCTGCTGCAGTAATGTGTTGTCATAAAACCGCTGCAAACCGGAACCAAACGAGCGGTAAATGTATCAAAATCCGCGTGGAAAGTGTAAAAACCAAGATATTTATGCCGATATTATTCTCAGAAGGGGTTCTGTAATGTAAAAGGGATTGCCGGAGTGTGAATGACAATATTTTTCGTTTTCAGAAGATTTGGTCAGTTGACATAAGGGACATCACAGAACTATGGAATATTTGTCTGAATCAGGGAGGATGACGGCATGAAGGTAAAAGCAGGGATGAATGGTTACCCGAAGATATCCTGTACACGGACGGTGGAGAAAAAGGGTAACACGATAAGGACACGGATCGAAATGCGGTATGCGGACGGAAGCTCGGCCGGTTCCATCAGTTACACAAGATCAGCTCCTAAAAAGCTCAAGAAGCTGCAATATAATTTTAAAGATATTTCTACGAGGATCATGCAGGCCAGGACTTCCGGAAGCGCCGGCCGTGTGCTGACCAGCGCACGGGCCAGGGTGGCAATGCTGAAGGGGAAATTGCAGGGCGGAGAATACGATGACCGGGAGCTGCGGGCGGCGATCACGCATGCGGAAGCCATCGCAAGTGTGGCGAAAAAGCGGATGAAGCACCTGCGGGAGGAAGAGAATGCAAAAAGACAGGGAGGACCCTGTGAGGCGGAGCAGGAGGACAAACGGGAGAACGAGGAAGTAGAGGAGCTTGTGGCCGGTGGAAACACGGAAAATCCCGAAAAAGAAGATGTTCGGAAGCTGAAGCGGGAGTACCAGAAGCTGAAAAGGGAATACCAGAAGCTGATGCGGGATGCTCAGAAGGAACTGGAGGATTCCCTGAAGGAGACGGAAGATCTGGAGGACCTTTCCGAAGCGGTAGGCAGTGTGGCGGCAGATGACATGGATCCCGCAGATCTGGAGTTGATGAAAAAGAAACACAGGGCCAAAGAAATGCGTGAGATCATGGAAGCTGACATGAAGTATCTGAAGGCCCTGTTTGATCAGCTTGCTAAGGAAAAGCAGGAGCTTGCTTCCGGTGGGACGGGAAGTATTGGTGACGGTTCGGCGTCATACACGAGTGACAGCGGTGTGGCACTGGAAATAGGCGGAGCGGATATTCCGGTGCAGATGCCTGCGGCAGATGCCGCTGCACTGGTGGAGGGCGGGACCATAGATGCCTCGGTGTAGTTTTACATTACATTTTTGACCTGGCTGGCATGAGCCAGAGCTATTCAAAAAGTATCATCTGAGCCAGCACATCCCTACTGACATAGAGGGTATTGTCACGTCTGGTGTCACATGTCCATTTGACCAGATAAGCGGTGTTTCCCTGGATTTCGATGCAGGTGATACACCGGGGATGGACGCAGCTTCCCGTGTTCAGATAAAGGGGGGCATTGGCGTCCAGTCTGGGCCGGTGTGTGTGTCCTGTGACAAGGGAGATATCCTTTTTTGAAGCGTAGTCAGAGAGACGCTGTTCCACACGGTCTTTTTGGGTATAATTTTTGGCGGCGTTGGTAGGATCCAGAA
>JAIEKC010000333.1:3133-3210 GCA_029064505.1 Acetatifactor sp. | reverse complement strand
ACTGCACTCACGACTCCAACTGCTCCGTTCACAACGGCAGCTGTGCCGTTAGCAACTGCACTCACGACTCCAACTGC
>JAIEKC010000333.1:0-3033 GCA_029064505.1 Acetatifactor sp. | reverse complement strand
ACGGTACACAACGGCAGCTGTGCCGTTAACAACTGTACTAACGATTCCAACTGCTCCGTTCACAACGGCAGCTGCGCCGTTAATAACTGCACTCATGACTCCAACTGCACGGTACACAACGGCAGCTGTGCCGTTAACAACTGTACTAACGATTCCAACTGCTCCGTTCACAACGGCAGCTGCGCAGACAATCGCGGTTCAGGTCATCATTCTGGAAGAGGACACAGATCAGGCTCCCATCATTGATGCAGGAGCAATCGGAGGGGGAAATTTTTTTGAAAAGTGCGGAAGATTTAAACCGTGTCATGGATACCTATGCAGACATGGTGCGGAGAATATGCTTTGTTCATTTGAAAAACAGACACGACTCGGAGGATGTTTTTCAGAATGTATATATGAAATATCTGCTCTATGAAGGCTCCTTTGAGAGCATTGAGCATGAGAAAGCATGGTTTGTACGCGTAACGATCAATGCCTGTACGGACTGGCTGCGATATTTTTCGCGCAGAAAATGGGTTCCCCTTGAGATAGTGGACGAGGAAAAGGAGACCCTTGACAGCACGTCCTCAGAATTGCTGGAGATCGTCCTGAAGCTTCCCGAAAAATATCGCAATGTCATTTATCTGTATTATTATGAAGAATATTCGGCTGTAGAAATTGCCGGAATACTTGGAAAAAAAGAAAATACCGTATATACATGGCTTTCCAGGGCAAAAGATATTCTGCGGGACAGATTGGGAGGTGAGTGGGCATGAATGCGTTACAGAAAAGCATGAGTGAAATACGGGCAACGGACGAATTGAAAAAAAATACGCTACAGCAGTTGAAAGACCTGCAGGAGAAAAGAAGCGGCACCAGATCACGATTTATTATAAGATATGCATTGGCTGCCGTATGCTTATTCCTTCTGTTGGGAACGGGCGGCTATTCCGCATACAGAAAGCCTGTCTCCTACATCAGCATAGATGTAAATCCTTCCATAGAACTGGGCATCAACCGTTTCGGAAAGGTAGTGTCCGCGGAGGCCTATAACGAGGACGGACAGAATGTTTTACAACATGTCTCCTTAACCAATATTTCCTACATGCAGGCAATTGATAAACTATTGGCTGATGAAAACGATCATCATTTTCTGAAGGATGACTCTCTGCTCGTATTTACCGTCATATCAGACCGGTCACACTCGATCATAGAGGAATTACGCACAAATGAATTTGCTCGGACCTATGAAACACTGATGTATACCAGTGATGTCGCCTGTATGGAAGAAGCTCACAGCCACGAAATGTCCTTTGGCATATACCGGGCATATCTGGAACTCTCGCAATATGATCAAAGCGTCACTGTGGAAGACTGTCATGGAATGACCATGGGTGAGATCCAGACACGGATCGAAGGCTGCAGACATCATAATACGGCACAGGATCCGGACGGAACCCAGAATTCGGACAGCCACCATAATGGCCATCACGGAGAACATTACTAAAGCCGGAGCATAAGAGCAGAATCTGCTCAGCAGTCCGTTTCTGCCCTTCCGCAAATTGTTCCGATACCCATCGGGGCTGTCGCCTTAACAAACCGCGACAGCCCCGATCTCTTTTTCAGGATATCTTTCCCACTCCGCTGTCTCAGCGAAAAGTTCAATCTATTGTTGAGTTGCACAAAAATACTTCATATATGGTTATTGTGGCTCAATTTTCCCGGTGGTAAGATAATCTATAACAGCGCAGATGTAATGCAGTACCGGAGCACGGAGAAATCGACACATGAATACCAATGCCATCTACACCATTCACGAAGACGGGAAAATATTTTATTTCTACTCAAAATATGCCGGCGGATTCAGCTATCCGTTTGAAGTGGCCGGCTATCTGAACAGCCTGAAATACACATTACAAAAGACAAAGATCAGAGACCAGAACATTTATGTCTCACCTTTACTGTTACAGATGCGGGGAACCTGCTGTTTTCCGGATGCCTTAAAGGATACATTACTGTTTGAAACGATCACGGAGAAAGTATCTCCGGCAGAAAACACCTTGGAAAATATTCCTTTTCTGATCACTTTGGATATCAACCGGTATACGGTAACCTTTCACTTCAATGATCACCTTGACGAATATAAAAATTTACCGGATATTACTTTCCCGTGTTTTGAACCGTCAGACAAATACAGCGGCGGACGTTTCATGGAAGAATCTCTGTCCATACTGGCGGAATCGGAAAATATATCTTTCGGAGAGGCTAACGAGAAAGTCTTTCAGAAGCTGGTCAGAAAAGCCATTGCGGAACAGGAACGGAATCTGCACGCGTAATATCAACACCCTTTTACCGATTTCGGCGGCACGCCGTACACCTCATGAAATGCCCTGTAAAAAGAACGCAGACTGTTGAAACCGCTGGCAAAACATATTTCTGTCACCGTCATCCCGGAATGTGTCAGCAGACCCATGGCATGTTCGGAACGGAGCTGTTTGAGGTAATCATTGTAAGAACAGCCAAATTTCTCTTTAAAAATGTGGGAAATATGATATTTACTATAGCCGAGCGCATCCGCAAGCTGCGTCAGGCTGATCTCCTCCGTAAAATGTATGTTCAGATAATCGGAGATGCCCTGACAAATGTCCGCTGACACCTTGTTCTGCTTTCTGAGTGTCAGCTGGGACAATATCTCAGACACCATGATATACAGATACCCCTTGGCGATCCGGATATCCGTATTTTTCTGTACATTCTCCAAAAGCCCCTCTGCCAGCCGGGAGAACTGCCTCGTATCCTGCAGACTGCTGACAAAGGGACATTGGGGTCTGTACAGATTGAATTCATGATTAAAGTCGGAAAGAAAATCCTGACTGAAGATCATCATGACAGCGGTGGAATTCTCAGGAGTATACGTCTCGTGTACTTCATTGGGAAATACTATGGATATCATCCCCTTCTCCAGAAGTCTTTTCTGACCGGATATGGTCACCTCGATGGCTCCCTCGAGCACATAGAAAATCTCCACCTGACGATGTATATGCGCCAGAAAAC